>DATHIJ010000552.1:0-2702 GCA_035489975.1 Propionibacteriaceae bacterium
ACCATCGCCCTCTACGCCCGTGACCAAGGGTGCTCTTTCCCGGGCTGCGACACTCCCCCGGAATGGTGCGAGCGCCATCACATTTTGGCCTGGGCCGACGGCGGCACCACCGACCTGGACAACCTCACACTTCCATGTGCTTATCATCATCACAACTTCCTCGCCAAAGGCTGGGAATGCCGGATGGGTGAAGACGGGCTGCCGGAATGGCTGCCACCCTGGTGGATCAACCGGAACCGCACACCATTGATCAATGCGCGGATTCGGGCAGCAATCGCCGCCGCCGAACACCGACGACGCTAAGCCCCGGATCCACCGATGAGCTTGGTGGTAAGACCGAGTTGGGCCGCCTCGGCCAGCTCAACGGAGTGCGTAGCCAGCTCTCGGACCACCTTGCTGCACAGCACGCGGACCATCCCAGCGCTGGTATGGAACCGCCGTCCAGCTTCGGTGCTCGTCATGCCATCGACGTAGACGCTCCGCAGTAGTGCGACAGCCGAATCGTCCATCAAGCCCAACAGGCCGCCGGCCTCTAGCACCCGGCGCGCTTCCATGTCGACTGGTTGCGGCGAGTCGTCACAACTCCCGTCGAGCCTCGCCGGTGGCAGTAGCTGCTCGAGCGATTCACTTGAGGGCCAAAGCGTGACGTCACCTCGGCTCATCCACCGGTGTTCTCGGGAGACGGCTTTCAGGGTGTCCATGGAGAGGTTCGCCGCGATCCGCTCGGGGCGCCGCTGCAGCGGATAACTTCCGATCGCACACCAGAGCTGCGCGAGGTAATCGTCGATGCTCGCGCGTGGATCGCGCTGTGCCATCCGCACCATCCGACCGACCAGGGCTTGTAGCACGACCCGGGCCGCCAGTTGATCTCCGAGGGGGACCTCAGCCAGCAAAGCAGCAAGTACCGGATCGGAATGGACCCTGGCACCCGACAGGACATCATCGAATGAGCAGTACGCCGCGAGCACCTCATGTCGACCAGCCCAGCGATTGACGGCTCCCGGATGCCATCGGTCGAGCTCCTCCCACTCACGATCAAGTGCCTCGACGACGCTGAATCCATGCCGTCTGCGGAATGCGGTCGCCATGGCACGACTTTGCCGAGCAGGTGTTGTCCGACCTGTTGGTCGAACCACTTCGGTTGTTGTCCATTCCGGCAGAATGTTGTCCCTGCGGGCCGACTCGTGATCGTTCACGACACAAGGCAGCCCAAACCAAGCCAAGGACCTGGATTAAGGAGTTCACATGCCAGCAGTTCCGTCGTTGAAGATGAACAACGGCCTGGAGATCCCACAGCTTGGGTTCGGGGTGTTCTTGGTCCCACCGGAAGAGACCAAACAAGCCGTTGCTGAAGCGCTCAAGGCTGGTTATCGGCTGATCGACACTGCCCAGGGCTACGGGAACGAGGAAGGTGTCGGCGCGGCGATCGCGGAGAGCGATGTGCCTCGGGACGAGCTGTTCATCACTACGAAATTGACCAACAGCGAGCACGGCTACGACAAGGCGCTCGCCGCCTTCGAGGGGAGCATGAAGAAGCTGGGCCTCGACCTAATCGACCTGTTCCTCATCCACTGGCCGCTGCCGATGTTCGACCAGTACGTCGAAACCTGGCGGGCCTTCGAGAAGCTGCTGGCAGACGGCCGGGTGCGCTCGATCGGCGTGTCCAACTTCGAGATCCCGCACCTGCAACGACTCCTCGCCGAAACGGACGTGACGCCGACGGTCAATCAGGTCGAGCTGCACCCAGAGTTTCCGCAAGAGGAACTTCGTACCTTCCACGACGAGCATGGGATCCTCACCGAATCGTGGGGTCCGCTCGGGCAGGGCAAAGGGTTGCTGGAGAACCCCGAGATCGGCGACCTGGCACGACGCAAAGACCGTACGCCGGCGCAGGTCGTGCTGCGTTGGCATGTGCAGCTTGGCTGTGTCGTCATTCCCAAGTCCGTGCATCCGGATCGGATGCGGCAGAACATCGAGCTGTTTGATTTCGAACTCGATGATCGCGACATGGCCGAGATCGCAAGAGCTCGGACCGGTCAGCGTCTGGGCGCCGACCCCAACGAATTCGCCGCGCTCTAGTGCCGTTGATGATCTTGACAAGGTGCTAAGAAGCAGGCTGTAGCGACTCGGTGCCCTCGTTCATGCTGACACCACGACTGGCCAGCGCGAAGCCCACAGCAACCAGCAGGTAGCCGACCGCCATGATGATCAGGATGATCACTGACTTACCGTTGGCAGGCAAGATCACCGCGCCGATCACGGCCGCCACCACAAGTGCGACATTGAAGATCATGTCGTAGAGCACGAAGACCCTGCCCTTGAATTCGTCGGCCACATGCGCCTGGACCAGAGTGTCGACACAGATCTTGAGGCACTGTGCAGTGAGGCCTAGCAAGAAAGCGGCCACCATCAGTGGCACCCAGGAATAGATCGCGCCAGGCACCAGCTGGAAGACCCCCGAGGTCAGCAAGCAAATGATCATCGTGCTCCGCAAACCCAGCCGGGCGCTCAGCGGCGGGGTCACCACCGAGGCGAAGACAAACCCGGCGCCGGTGATGATCACCAGCAGGCCCAGGTCGGCAATGGCAGCCTCGACCTGGTCGATTCTGTGGAAGTAGTTGCGAAACACCAAGATCGTCGCCACTGTGACGATGCCGTAGATCAGCCGGTGGGCACCTATCGTCAGCAGTCCGATTCCCGCG
>DATHIJ010000553.1:0-9505 GCA_035489975.1 Propionibacteriaceae bacterium
ACGGCGAGCTTGCGCTCGAGGACGTCAACCGGTTTACCGAGGTGTCGCCCTACAACCCGTCCAGCCCCTACTCCGCAACCAAGGCCGGCTCTGATCACCTGGTGCGCGCCTGGGTACGCTCCTTCGGGGTTGATGCGACGCTGAGCAACTGTTCGAACAACTACGGTCCTTACCAGCACGTCGAGAAGTTCATACCTCGGCAAATCACCAACATCCTGGACGGCGGCCGACCGAAGCTTTATGGAGCCGGATTGAACGTACGCGATTGGATCCATGTCGATGATCACAGCGCCGCCGTGCTGTTGATCACGGTGGAAGGCAAGATCGGTGAGACCTATCTGATCGGCGCCGACGGCGAACGGAACAACAAGGAGGTCGTGGAGACGATCTTGGAGCTGCTTGGACAGCCACAGGATGCCTACGATCATGTCACCGATCGCGCCGGCCATGACCTGCGCTACGCCATCGATTCCACCAAGCTCAGGCTGGAGCTGGGTTGGCGGCCGATCTTCTCCGACTTCAAGGCCGGCCTAGGAGCCACTATCGAGTGGTACCAGGCCAACGAAGTGTGGTGGCGGCCGCAGAAGGCCCGGACAGAAGCGAGTTACGCGATGCAGGGGCAGTAGGGGGCGATGCCCGAGCTGGTGATCAAGCAGACTCCGATCCCGGGGTTGCTGGTTATCTCTCTGGATATCCGCGCCGACAACCGGGGCTGGTTCAAGGAGAACTGGCAACGCCAGAAAATGGTGGATCTTGGCTTGCCTGACTTCGCGCCGGTGCAGAACAACATGTCGTTCAACAACCGAGTCGGCGTGACCCGCGGCATCCACGCCGAGCCTTGGGACAAGCTCGTGTCATTGGCCACCGGGCGGATCTTCGGCGCGTGGGTCGACCTCCGTCGAGGAGTTGGCTTCGGCCGCTGTTTCACGACGGAGATGGGTCCGGAGACCGCAGTCTTTGTGCCACGCGGAGTTGGGAACGCTTTCCAGACCTTGTCGGAGCAGACCGTATATTCCTACCTGGTCAATGATCACTGGAATCCGGCAGCGAAGGAGTCCTACACCTTTCTCAACGTTGCCGACGAAACGCTGGCGATCAAATGGCCGATCCCACTCGACCAGGCGGACCTCTCCGAGGCGGACAAGACGCATCCACGACTCGCCGACGTCGCACCAGTGGCATCGAAGCAGACCTTGATCATCGGCGCTAGCGGCCAGCTCGGGCGCGCGCTGATCAAAGCTATTCCCGGAGCGGTTGCGATCAGCCGCGCCACGCTTGACTTGGCGAGCCCGGACTCGGTGGTGGGATTCGACTTTAGGCCATACGGCCTCGTGATCAACGCGGCTGCATACACAGCAGTCGACGCTGCTGAGACCGAGGATGGCCGGCGCAAAGCGTGGGCGGTCAACGTCAGCGGTGTCGCCGCTCTGGTCGAGGCGGCGCGCAGGCAACGCTTCACTGTGATACACATCTCATCCGACTACGTCTTCGACGGCACCGAGGTGCTCCATACCGAGACTGAGCCGTTTTCGCCGCTCGGCGTCTATGGGCAAACGAAAGCAGCCGGTGACACGTTGGTTGCCTCCCTGCCCGCGCACTATGTCTTGCGCACCAGCTGGCTGATCGGCGACGGCCACAACTTTGTGCGAACCATGGCATCCCTCGCGGACCGCGGCGTCAGCCCTGAGGTCGTCAATGATCAATTCGGCCGACTCACCTTCACAACTGAGATTGGCCGGGCGATCATGCATCTGCTGGACGTCGAAGCGCCTTATGGGACCTACAACCTCAGCAACGACGGCGAGCCCATGACCTGGGCTGATATTGCTCGGGCGGTCTTCCAAGTGCGCGGCCGCGATGCAGCCTCGGTCAAGAGCGTGACCACCGCTGAGTACGCGGCTGGCAAGTCGCTGGCGCCCCGGCCCGAGCACAGTGTGCTGAACCTGGACAAGATCATCAGTTTCGGGTTCCGACCGGCGGACGCGATGACTCAGCTGCAGGCGTACTTGTCGATTCCGGGCTGAGCCCCGCTGAGATCGGCTGATCGGCATGCGGCTCGGCGAGCGGGTGCGGTCCGCGAACGAAGAGCGCACTGAGGGTCAGCAGCAGCCCAGCGATCGCCACAGCCACGAAGCCGGCCTGTGCGCCTGAGCTGTCGATCACATAGCCGACAGCAGCCGCACCGACGGCCACACCCGCGACCATGCCGGTCGAGTTCCAGGCAAGGGCCTCGGTCAGCCGAGTCTGGTCGACGGCGGACTGGATCACCCCAACCGAGGCGATCAGTGTTGGCGCGATAGCCATTCCACTGATGATCAGCAGCAGGGCAACGCCTACCGGGTGGTCGACGAACGGGAGTGGCAGCAGAGACAGCGCGAGCAAGGTTGCTCCTACTCGGAAGCGCCGAGCGGGAGACGCCCGCCAGATGATCGCCCCGGTGACGGCACCCGCGACCAGCGATCCGAACGACCACGCGATCAAGATCAGGCCGGCGTACGGAAGCACACCCGCCTCCTCTGCAAACGCGACGACGTTGAGCTCCATGGCGCCAAACACCATGCCGAGGGCACCCGACGCGATGGTCACCGGCACGAGGACACGCCATGGCAACCGACTCGATCCCATATGCCCGTGTGACGCCGACCGGATCGGCGGCTGGCTGCTGCGCTGAGCAGCCAGGGCTATGGCACCAATGAGCCCGATGACGGCGCTGACGCTGACCCCAAGCGCCGGGTGGAGAGCTGTAGCGAGGAAGGTGACCAGCACCGGACCGATGATGAACACCACTTCGTCCAGCATGGCCTCAAGTGCGAACGCGGTGTTCAGCAATGGCGAACCGTTCAGCCGGAGGGTCCACCGTGCCCGTATGGCCGATCCAGCCAGGCTGAAACCGATCCCCACGCCGAGGGCTGCGGCGAAACTGACGGCCAGTGGCCAAGCTAGCTCCATCGCGGTGACCAGCAGTGCGACGCTGAGCACATTGATCAAGACCGCGAGTAGCAGGACACGAGCCTGGCCCACACGATCAGTCGCGCGGCCCCAGAGCGGCGCCACCGCAGCTCCCGCAAGCGTGGTCACGGCCACCAGCAATCCGGCCAGGCCGAAGGAGCCTGTGGTCAGCGACACCAGCAGCACGATCCCGATGCCCGTCATAGCCATCGGCAGCCGTGCCACAAAGCCGGCGAGGCTGAAGGCCACCGCGCTACGGTTCGAGAGCACGTCGAGGTATGGGCGAAGATTTAGCAAGGGGGACGACCCCCTTGAACCCCCGTGGGCGTGACGAGCTCATCAGACCCATCGACACGCCCGGGCCCCGCGGCCACGACTCTCCTCCTTATACGCAAAGATCACGCCTGTGGGTGATCACTCCGCAACTTCTCATCAGGCATCAACCGGCCAGCTAAGCACCGCACTTACGCCCTACGAGGCAGTCCTGCTGGTGTCCTTCGGCGGTCCCGAACGTCCGGAGGATGTGATGCCGTTTTTGGAGAACGTCACCCGTGGTCGTGGCATTCCCGCTGAACGACTGGCCGAGGTCGGCCGGCACTACCTTCAGTTCGGCGGCAAGAGCCCGATCAACGATCAGTGTCGCAGGCTCCTCGCGGCATTGACGAATGAGTTACGCCGCCGTGGCATACAGCTGCCGCTGTACTGGGGGAACCGCAACTGGCACCCGTATCTTGCTGACGAACTGCGGGCGATCGAGCGAGATGGGCACCGCCGGGTACTTGCCATGGTCACCAGCGCGTACCCGTCGTACTCCTCATGCCGCCAATACCGGGAGAACTTGTACGACGCCGCTCAGGGGACGGAGCTGCAGATCGACCGGATTCGTCACTATGCCAACCATCCGGGCTTCGTTGCAACATCGGTAGACGCTGCCCTCAAGGCACTTGACACGCTTGGAGAACGCGCCGACGTAGCCCGCCTGGTCTTTGTCACACACTCCATCCCCACCCCCATGGCGGAGACCGCCGGCCCAGCACCTCGCAGTCGCCGCGGCGCCTACGTCGACTGGCATGCGGCCGTGGCCTCCGAAGTCGCACAGCGCCTCGCTCAGCATCGGGGCCGGAGCTCCGACTTCGATCTCGTGTACTGTTCGCGCTCCGGTCCCGCCAGCCAGCCATGGCTGGAGCCGGACATCAACGATCATTTGCGGCAGCTCGCTAGGCACGACGTTGCCGCAGTCGTGGTGGTGCCGATCGGTTTTGTGTCCGATCACATGGAAGTGGTCTTCGATCTGGATACCGAGGCGGCGGCCACGGCCGAGGCATGCGGCTTGGCCTTCGCACGGGCCACCACGGCGGGCGATCATCTGCCGTTCGTGAGCGGGCTGGTCGACCTCATGATCGAGCGTGCAGCGGCGGCTCGCGGGCAGGAGCCAGAGCGCCCGGTGCTGGGATCAGCACCTGTCGGGTGGTTTGAGTGCCGGGTGGACTGCTGTCCAAACCTCCGCGAGCCCGGCCGTCCGGCCCTTTGCCAAGTTGCCGCTGACCCCGCTTGAGGCACTCGTTTCTCGAGTGATTCGAGGCGACGGTCGGCGCCATCAGCAGATGGCGCGAAGAACCCCTGCGAAGTGGGAATTTTCGACACGTCATCGCGTTATAGCGGGCGCGAGCAGACATAGCGCGCATACCGGTTGATTCGTGTGATATGACTGCGCACGAGTCAGACGAAGATCTTGGGCTTTTCGGGCCCGGGAAGGCAAAGATGGCGACCGATTACGACGCCCCTCGCAAGACCGATGAAGAACTGAACGAAGACAGCATTGAAGAGCTCAAGACTCGCCGCAACGATAAGAACTCTGGAAAGGTTGACGAAGACGAGGCCGAGGCAGCCGAAGCATTCGAACTTCCTGGCGCGGACCTCTCCCATGAAGAGTTGACCGTTCGGGTGCTGCCTCGGCAGTCTGACGAGTTCACCTGCGCGGGCTGTTTCCTAGTACGACATCGCAGCCAGATCGCCGAGCTACGTCCCAATGGAGATGCGTATTGCTTCGACTGCGCGGGCTGATCTTGACGACATGGAAGATGTTGGCTTAGGGCACCGCAGGAATTAGGGCGCGAATGGGCTGGGCTGGCGCGTGCATGATCACCTAGGCTTGTGCTACCTGAACGCGTACGCAGCGGTGGCGGCAGTTCCCAGGCGGCCCGGTGCCGTGTGAAGCGGGGCACTAGGTGCACTCGATGTACCGGGCTGGTTGGGGGCAGTCAGTCCGGACAGAACACCACCTCGCGGACCCGAGAGGGTCCGCGAGGTGGTGCTTCGGACTCGAGCTTCTGTCTCAACTAAATGTTGAATCTGATCTTTCCCGCCTTGGGGCTCTCCTCGCCGAATCCCTCCCAGCGCCGCGCAGCCATGCGCTGGGTCAGCAGCTGCGTGACACCCACGCCGACACCGCTCGCCAGTGCCCAGGTCATCGCTGTGAGCACGGGAGTGTCGGGATCGGTCGGCGTTGGTGGTTCGTCGCCCGTGACGAGCTTCCAGCCGGCCTTGAGCAGGCGCTGGGCCGCCAAGGTGGTGACCGCTCCAATCACTCCGACGTAGAGCTTCCAGAGCAGTTTCTGCGTCGGTCCCATCGGGCCCACCTTCCAATGTTCGGCGGATCGCAGTCCGGATGCCACTGCGTGATCGCATCTTAGTGCGGTACAGCGGGGCGTCGACCGGGTGCCGGTGAGGTTGACATCCGGGCGCGTAAGTTACCTCCATGCTGTTCCGTGAGCGACTCACCGTTCCGATCATGTGGTGGGTGCTTGCGGGCCTGTTTTCCCTTTCGGTCCTGATTGCCGTGGCGGCCTATCTGGGCCCGACTTGGGGCGTCGGGACGGCTCTCGCCACGTTTCTCGTCGCCGCGGCGGTCTTCGGTTCGGCATCGATCGTGATCAGCGTCGGCGAGGAGGAATTGCACGTCGGCCGAGCGACCATCGAGCACGCCTACATCGCTGGATCTCGCGCGCTGACCGCTGAGGAGACACGCCTCCGGACTGGCATCGAAGCCGACGCGCGAGCTCACCTGGTGCTGCGGCCCTACATCAAGACTGCGGTCGAGATCACCCTGGAGGACGCAGTGGATCCAGTGCCGTATTGGTTGGTCTCGACCAGACGCCCGCAACGGCTGGCAGACGCACTTCAGGACGCCGCCTCGTCTACGCTGACCGAGTGAGTGAGGCCGCTATGACCGCAATTGACGTGCTGCTCCTCCAGCTCGACCCCGGTCTGGAACCGCCCTCGTACGCTCACCCCGACGACGCGGGAGCAGATCTCCGCAGTACCGAGAGCTTCGAGCTGCAGCCAGGAGAACGCCGGCTGGTGGGGACTGGCGTCGCGATCTCGCTACCCGCCGGGTACGGGGGGTTCGTGCATCCGAGGTCTGGACTCGCCGCTCAGCACGGCATCAGCATTGTGAATGCGCCCGGCACCGTGGACGCCGGCTATCGCGGTGAGATCAAGGTTTGCCTGATCAACACTGACTGCAGCCAGCCGGTGAGCATTGCCCGGGGTGATCGAATCGCTCAGCTGGTCATCCAAGCGGTGAGCATGGCCACCTTCGTGCCGGTCACCGAACTGCCGAGCTCGACACGCGGCATTGGTGGGTATGGGTCGACAGGCGGAATACTGGGCAATGTCGCCCAAACAGGGGCCACCCGGCAAGGGGCCACCCAGCGAGGGGACGAGAGCATGAGTGTGCCAAGGGAACGCGCATGATCTTCAAAAGAGGTAGGAAGCGGGGCAGTGGCTCCGCCGTCGAGGATTCCACCGAAGATGTCGGTGGCGACGAGATAGCTGAGGCTGCCGAAGCCGCGGACGAGGAGTCCACCGTCGAGGATGTTGAGGACGAGGATCTGGCGGCCCTCGAGGAGCTCGACTGGCGGAGCTCAGGACCCTACGACATCACCGAAGTCGACGGCATAGAGAGTACGGAAGAAAGCCCCAAGATCGATCTCGGCAGCCTGATCCTGACACCGGTGGCAGGGTCGGAGTTACGCCTGCAGGTGGCCGAGGAGACCGGGGAGATCGTCTCCGCGATGCTGGTGATCGAGACCATCGTCGAGCCGCCCGCCAGCGCCAATCAGAGACCACAAACCTTTTCCTCCGCGCTCGAGCTTGGCGCGTACGCAGCTCCGCGCAGCGGCGGGCTCTGGGCTGAGCTGCGTGATGAGATCTCCCAGAGTGCCACTGAGGCCGGCGGCACCGCTTCACTCGACGACGGACCGTTCGGCCTGGAGCTGCGGCGGCTGATCCCCGTCACGACGCCCGACGGCGAGGAGGGTTATCAGCCCTCGCGGATGTGGGTGGCTGAGGGTCCCCGTTGGTTGCTGCGCGGCATTGTCTACGGACAGGCTGCGATTGAAGACGACGCCGACTCCCCGGTGGTCGCTGACGTGCTCGCCGCCTTCCGTCAGGTGATTGTGCGGCGCGGCGACGAGGCGATGGCACCTGGTGATCTGCTTCCTTTGACCATGCCAACCGACGTCGTGCGTGAGTCGGAGGACCCAGACACGGTTTAGCGCACACGCAGCGCGAGCGGACACAAAATCCTGTTCGCGCGCGCGGGTAGTGCGGACATAGAAACATTGACGAGGGTGGGATGCTGGAGGAGCGGAGGTGACACGCAATGGCTAAAGACAACATGCTGCAGCGGGCACTGCGCCGGATCACATCGTCGACTGCCGAACTCGAGTCCGAGGAACTGCAACGCAACGTCCGTGAAGAAGGCTCGGTGCCCATTCAAAACTGTGAGGACCGTGAGCGGGTCCAGCTGACCGGTACAGTTTCGACGGTGACGATCAGCCCCAGGGCGGGACACCCCGCCCTTGAGGTCGAGCTGCGTGACGGGTCCGGAGCCGTGACCCTGGTGTGGCTTGGTCGACGCCAGATTCCGGGAATCGACTGCGGGCGGACCCTCAAGGTGTGGGGCCGGATCAGCTGCCACGACGGAAGGCGGTTGATATACAACCCGCGCTATGAGCTAATGCAGACACCGGCGGCCTCGTGATCGATACCGCTGCGGTGCCTGGCACATGACCGACCTGCCGGATGAGCCGAAGACGGGTTCGCGCAACACGCAATCGGTGACGGGGGCGGCAGAGACACCACAGTTCCAGTACGTGGAGGAGTTCGTCCGCTACCAGCTCGGGAAGTCTTTGGGCGGCACGCGGGGCATGGCCGAATCGGCGCTGCCGTTCATTGCCTTTACCATCGCCTGGGTCATCAGCCGGCAGCTCTATCCGGCTATCGGCTCTGCGGTTGGCACAGCGCTAGTGCTAGCGACGATTCGCCTCCTGCAGCGGCAATCGATCAAGTACGTTGTCCAGGCCGTTATCCCAACGGCTATCGCCGTCCTCATCGCCACTCGTACCGGCCGAGCACAGGACGTCTTTTTGCCCGGCATCCTCTACAACGGTGCCTTAGCGGTGATCTCCCTAGTGACGGTCGCGATCCGTAGGCCGCTCGTCGGTTTCATCATCGGCGCTGCCGTCGGCGACCCAACCGGCTGGGCAAAGGATCGCGGGCTGGTGAAGATGACATCGAAGTTGACCCTGGTGCTTGCGGTGCCCTATATCACCCGATTTGTCGTCCAGCTGCCGCTGTTTCTTGCGGGGCACGTGGTCTTGCTCGGAGTGGCCAAGGTCGTCCTCGGCTGGCCGCTACTGATCGCAGCCTTGAGCGTCATGGGCGTGATGCTCTCCAAGGGCAAGACTCCAATGGAAGATTCACCGTTGGCCAATCGGACTGCCGCGTCAGCTCCGGCGCCGGTCCTCGGGAGCGAGGATCGGTAGGTTCCACTCGGAGTGGAAGCAGCCCGTCGCGCGGTCAGCGCGCACCAACAGGAGTCTCAGACCGCACGAACGCGTTGTGTCGGCGTCTTGGAGACATTGATCGAGCCGTCACGTGGGGCCAGCATCTCAGCCAACTCATGCTCAAAGTCCTGCGCCGTCACGAAAAGCAATTCGTCACCAGCCTCCAGCGAGCCGTCCTTGTCGGGCGGTCTGGCATGCCCGTCGCGAATGATCGCCACCAAAACGACGTCCCCAGGCCAGCGCAGGTCGCCGATGCGGGCCCCAACGGTGGGGCTGCTGGAGGGCAGTGTCATCTCGACAAGGTTCGTCGCACCTTCATGGAACGTCAGCAGTCTGACCAGGTCACCGACTGTGACGGCCTCCTCGACCAGCGCTGACATCAGCCGCGGTGTGGAGACTGAGACATCGACGCCCCAGTCCTCGTTGAACAACCACTCGTTCTTCGGGTGATTCACTCGGGCGACCGTACGTGGCACGCCGAACTCGGTCTTGGCCAGCAGCGACATAACCAGGTTCACCTTGTCATCGCCAGTGGCCGCGATAACCACATCACACGTGTCGAGACCTGCTTCTTCAAGCGAGGACAGCTCGCAGGCGTCCGCTAGGAGCCACTCCACCTCCGGCAGCGTGTCGGCCTTGATCTCGCGCGGATCCTTGTCGATCAACAGCACCTCGTGCCCGCTTTCGACGAGCTCGGCCGCAAT
>DATHIJ010000554.1:0-2115 GCA_035489975.1 Propionibacteriaceae bacterium
ACAGCTTCCCGAACACCGAGAACATCCAGGTCGAGGGGAAGGACGACTCCGCGGTCACGTCGGCCATCCAGGCCAAGCTGTCGCAGGACAAGGACATCAACTGGATCATCACCCTCGGTGCGGCTCAAGCGGTGGACGCTATCAAGGCCAGGGACGCTGTGAAAAGCCAGGCCAAGGTCGGAACATTCGATCTGAGCCAGGAGACAGCGGAGGCGGTGAAGGCCGGAAACCTCCAGTTCTGCATCGACCAGCAGCCGTACCTGCAGGGCTACCTGGCTGTCACCCAGCTCTATCTCTACAAGAAGAACGGCAACATCCTCGGTGGCGGCAAGCCGTCGCTGACTGGTCCGTCGTTCGTCGACACAACCAATGTCGATGCCATTTTGCCGTTCATCAACCAAAACACCCGCTAGTCCTCACCCCTGCCCGGCCGGGCCGGGCCGCTCGCCCCGATGTAGTCCTCGTTTGAACGAGACGGGTTGAGCGGTCCGGTCGGGCTCGGTGGCCCGACACAACGGAGCGTCACCATGAGTCAAACTGTCAAAACTCCTCCGGCGGCGGCGCCATCGGAGGCGTCGAACCGCGTCACGCTCGGCCTGTCCAATCGCTTGCTGGCCCGGCCAGAAGTCGGGGCCCTCGTGGCCGCCGTCGTGATCTTCATCTTCTTCCTGATCGTGGCGCCCTCCTTCCGTTCGGCGCCATCCTTCTTCACCGTGCTTTACCAGGCCTCGACCATCGGCATCGTCGCCGTAGCCGTCGGCATGCTGATGATCGGTGGCGAGTTCGATCTGTCGGCCGGCGTCCTCGTGACCTCCGCCGGACTGCTGAACGCCATGTTCTGCTTCCAGCTCGGCATCAACCTGTGGGTCGGTGCGCTGCTCTCGCTGATCTTCTGCCTAAGCATTGGATTTCTCAACGGTTATCTAACGATGCGAACCGGGATTCCATCATTCTTGATAACTTTGGGCACCTTTTTCATTCTGCAGGGGGCCAACCTTGGCGTGACCAAGCTGGTCACCGGATCGGTATCGTCACAGAACATCAATCAGATGGACGGCTATGCGTCGCTCCACGCCGTCTTCGCTCACACTTTCCAAATCGGCGCGGTCCAGTTGAACATCACCGTGCTTTGGTGGATCGCATTCGTCGTGCTGGCGCAGTGGATCCTTACCCGGACCAAGATCGGTAACTGGATCTACGCAGTTGGAGGAAACGCCCCTTCGGCCCGCGCGGTCGGGGTGCCGGTCACTCGCGTCAAGGTCGGCCTGTTCATGACCGTAGGGTTTCTCGGCTGGTTCACCGGCATGCACTACCTGTACAACTTCAACGTCCTCCAGGCCGGCAATGGTGTGGGTAACGAGTTCCTCTACATCATCGCCGCGGTGGTGGGTGGCACCTTGATGACGGGCGGCTACGGCAACGCCATCGGCGTCGCGATCGGTGCCTTCATCTTCGGCATGACGAGCCTCTGCATCGTGTACGCGGGCTGGGATCCCAACTGGTTCAAGGCCTTCCTCGGCGTCATGCTGCTGCTTGCCGTGGTCGTGAACCTCTACATCAAGAAGCTTTCGACGACACGAAAGGTGGGTTAGCGCCATGACGGACACGATTGCTGAACACGCCGATCAGACCCTGCACAAGGGTGAGGCGTTGGTGGAGATGGACGACGTCGGAAAGACCTATGGCGCGATCCGCGCGTTGCGGGGCATCAACCTGGTAGTGAACGCGGGCGAGGTCACCTGTGTGCTCGGTGACAATGGTGCCGGCAAGTCCACGCTGATCAAGATCATGTCCGGCCTCCACCCGCACAATGAGGGCAGTTTGAAGGTCGACGGGGTCGAGCAGCACTTCTCCTCGCCCCGCGAGTCGCTCGGCCACGGCATCGCCACCGTCTACCAAGACCTCGCCGTCGTCAGCCTGATGGAGGTGTGGCGGAACTTCTTCCTCGGCTCGGAGATCACCGGCAGCAAGTTCCCGCTGTCCGGACTCAAGGTCAAGGAGATGAAGCAGATTGCCGATGAAGAGCTGCGCAAGATGGGCATCGTGGTCAAGGACATCAACCAGCCCATCGGCACCCTGTCCGGTGGCCAGCGTCAGTGCGTGGCCATCGCCCGG
>DATHIJ010000555.1:0-4416 GCA_035489975.1 Propionibacteriaceae bacterium
ATCCTTCGCCCGAGCTGGTCCAGGCCGGTGGCCAGCTGTTTCCACTGCTCCGAGGTGAGTTCGCGGCTCTCCACCGGCTCCCCGGTTTTGTGGTGGCGCCAGGTGTCGGGAATCACCACGATGTGCTTGCCGCCAACCGCCTCGGTAAGCGCCGCCACATCTGTCACCTGCGTCCATACCGTGTCCCATGAATCGGGGCGGTGCAGATGCTCGAACACGGTGCCCGCCAGTACTCCCAGCCCGTGCGCCTCGAGTTGCTCCGACAGCTCCACCGGATCGGACGGCAAGTATCCGTACGGGCCGAGCTCGATCCACTCATACCCCGCCTCGGCAACCTCGCGAAGGAACACTTCCGGAGGCACTTGTTCGGGGTCGCTGGGAAACCAGACTCCCCATGAGTCCGGCGCGGTACCGATCGTGATCGCAGATGACACGTACCCCTCCTTATAGAAACAGCTTCTGGGTGGCCTTGTGCTTGTCGTAGGTCTTGCGTGCCAGGTCGCCGGCCATCGATCCGGCGGAGCAGACCACCGAGTATTGGCCTCCGAGGAACTTCACCAGCGGCTGCGCCACAGTGAGCTGGATCGTGTTTGGCATACTCAAGCCTCCTCGCCAGTCTGCCGAAGAAGTCTCGGATCGACCGACTGAGTCTCCCAGGTACTGCGTACCCAAGCCTGGTCCGGATGATCGGAGATCTTCCAGACTCGTTCGGCACCCGGTCCGGCCATCACGTTCAAGTAGTACATGTCGAAGCCCGGGGCTGCGACACAGGGCCCGTGCCAGCCGAACGGCACCAGCACCGTGTCGCGATCACGGACCTCTTCGAGCACTTCGATCTCATGAGCCGGGGATGACGACGTACGCATGAACCCAAAGCCCGGTTGGCCGTCCGGCCCGGGAGCGATTTCGAAGTAGTAGATCTCTTCCAGCTCCGACTCGGTCTCAGTCGCCTGGTCGTGCTTGTGTGCCGGGTAGGAGGACCAGTTGCCAGCCGGAGTGATCACCTCACAGGCGATGATCTTGGCGGCATCCAACGCTCCCGGAGTACCGAAGTTCCGCACCTGGCGGCTGGACTGGCCGGCACCGCGCAACTCGATGGGCACCTGGGAGGCGGCTATATAACGCAAGGCAACCGCTGACTGGGTACGCGCGCTGCACAGAGCGAATCGTCCGCCAGCTGCAGATCGCAGATTCACCGTCTGGCCGCTCCCGACATAGACGAGATCGGTGGGCTCGTCGAAGACTGATACCCGGCCATCGAGGTCACAGTGTCCGTCGGCGATGTCGACGGACACCGACCCGCTCAGCGGCAGCACGATCACCTCATCACTACCAGTGTCGAAGCGGTGGCTGCCCTCCGACTCGAGCGAGACGATCTTCAACGAGGAGTAGCCCGAGCCTGCCGACTCCGGAGTCACCTCGAGCTCATAGGGACCCGATCCGGCGAACCCGGACCGCAAGAGGTAACCCGAATCCATGATCATTACCTGACGAGCGAGGCAGCCGTGTCGACTGCGTTCGCGACATCGTCGTCGGCCGGGTACAGCATCGTGCGGCCAACGACGAGACCGCGCACCGACGGCAGGGCAAGCGCAGCTTCCCAAGCGGCGTAGGTCTCGTCCGGCGCACCTTCGGGATCGCCGCCAAGCAGCAAAGTCGGCAGCGTCGTCGCATCCATGACCCGCTCCATCTCATGGACTACAGGCAGTTTCATCCAGGTGTACGCGCTGGAGGCGCCCAGCCCCTGGGCTATGTGCACCGACTTGATCACCGCGTCCGGGGACAGGTCGTTGACGATCTTGCCGCTGAAACGACTGGACAGGAACGGCTCCACCATCGCGATCAGCTCTGCTCGGTTGAGTTCGGTGATCGCTTGGCCGCACCGCTCCAGCGTGGCCACCGTCCCGGGATCTTCAAGATCGATCCGCAGCAGCATCTTCGCGCCTTCGAAGCCGGCATCCATTGTCCCGCGGACGTCATAGCCAGTGTTGCGATCATCCATTTCGAAGACGGAACCTTGCAAACCGCCACGATTGATCGAGGTGAACACCAGCTTCTCCTCCAGAACCCCCAGCATCAGCAGGTCCTCTGCGATGTCGGCAGTTGCGAGCAGGCCGTCCACGCCCGGCCGCGTCAGCGCTGTTACCAGCCGATCGAGCAGGTCCGTGCGGCTAGCCATCGCGGTTGGCTTACCCGCGGCGCTCAGCGCGCCACGTGCCGGATGATCACAGGCGATGATCATCAGCTTGCCGTCTGGACCGAACAATTCCCGCCTGCGCCGTGCTATCAGCAAGCGCCTGATGCGTCCCGGATCGCGGCTGCGGATCTCGTTGAGCTCACTGATCGAGGCTGCGAACTGAGTACCCGACGCAGCGTCGGTCACGGTGCTCATCGGGCACTCCCAATCCTCGCGTCGGGCACAGTCGCGAAGTGGACAGCGAGCGAGTCCGCAAGATGAGCGTTGGGATCTCCACCAGCCAGCAGCGTCTCAATCTCAGCTTCGGTTGGCATGGCGGTCGAGCACTCGAGTCGCGACGCGACGATGGCTCCGGCGGCGTTGGCGCGCTGCAACACCTTCTGCAGTGGCCACCCGGCCAGCAGTCCGTGACACAGCGAGCCGCCGAACGAGTCACCCGCGCCAAGGCCGTTCAAGGGTCGGATCGGTATCGGGGGAGACTCGACGCGCTCGCTCTTGGTCTTGGCGAGCACCCCCTTGGGGCCCTGTTTCACGATCGCCAGCTCGACACCCGCGGCGAGCAAGGCATCTGCGGCCTTCTCCGGCTCGGTCTCGCCGACGGCGACCTCACACTCCTCGCGATTGCCAACTGCAACCGTGACCTGTGGCAGCGCTCGCTGCACCTGTTCGGTGGCATGCCCGGGGGTGGCCCAGAACATCGGGCGGTAATCCAGATCCAGCACGGTGAACTGTTTGCGCGCCCGGGCTTCCAGGACCGCGAAGTGAGATTCCCGGCTCGGCTCCTCACTCAGGCCAGTCACCGATAGCCACATCAGTTGGGTAGTGCGCACCGCATCGAAGTCGATGTCCGACGGCTTGACCTGCAGGTCTGGGGCTGTGGGTTTGCGGTAGAACCAGAGCGGGAAGTTGTCGGGCGGAAAAATCTCACAAAACGTCACCGGCGTTGCGTATTCGGTATTGGTCACCACGTAACGATCATCGACATTCAGCTCACGAAGTGCCTTGCGAACGTATCGCCCGAAGGGATCATCACCCACTCCAGTGATGATGGCGGCCTTTCGGCCGAGGCGGGCGGCAGCAACTGCCACGTTGGCTGTAGTGCCGCCCAGGTATTTACCGAAGGTCTGAACATCTTCCAGCCCCACCCCCACCTGCAGTGGGTAGATGTCGACCCCGCTGCGACCGAAGGTGAGCACCTCCAGCCCCTCAGCTGCTACATCCGGACGGTCTTGAGGATCGCTACTCATTGCTCTCCCTCCTATCGAGCTTCTCGCGTATCGCGCTTTGGATCCGCCGCCGTCGTCGCCGCTCGTAGAGGAAAAGCGCCTCCGCTCGCTCCTCCTCCGTGCGGCGGCGCGCGATTTCCGACGCTCGCAGCTTTGAGATCGAGATCGGGCCGCATCGTGGCTCTCGAAGCAACGTATTGGCCTCAGCGTATGGTGTCAATACTTTGTCCAGACAAATGGCCTCGCTCGTGTGATACGCGGGCTAAAGGCTTCCGTTCAGGAACTGGGCCTGGCCTAGGCCGAACGACCAGTCGGCATGCCTGTTGGCTACGACGGAAACGATCAAGTCCTCGGGCCGTACGCCACATTCGGCCTCCAACCGCTTGGCCAGCTCTGCGTACACGGCCACCTTCTGTTCATTCGACCTGCCCTGTTGGACGATCTGGATGATCACGATGCCGTCCGAGCGCACCAGACCAAGGCCGGTGTCTTCGGCAATGATGTGGCCGTTGTCGTGCTCAGTGATGATTTGGTAGCGATCGCGCGGTGGAGCGGCGAAGACGTCGAGCATGACGTCCTGGATGGTGTCAGCCAGTTTGCGGAGCTCTGCAGGCGTACGACCCTTGTGGACGTCAATTCGAACAAGCGGCATGTCTCATGGTGACTTTGTTAAGACATAATGTCAAATTGCTTGTTCCGGTGACGTTCGGCCAATCAGGAAGCCAGCGCCCCACGCGAGATGCGTCGCGGCCAACACCAGCGGTAGCCGCAGCCGCGCCGCGGCGGACATGCGTCGCGCCGTGATCAACGAGCCGACAATGATCAAAGCCAGATAGCCGGCGGGAGCGAGGAACCCGAGACGCAGCAGCCGGGAGTCGAGAATGACACCGAGCAGCCCTCCGACCGAGCCAGCCACCAGGCCGATCAGGGTGAGGGGAGGGGCTAAGTAGCGGGGACTTGCGGTCTCTGGATAGCGCCGGACCACCTCGCGCC
>DATHIJ010000556.1:0-5844 GCA_035489975.1 Propionibacteriaceae bacterium
TTGGACAACTCGTCCCGGAGCACGTACGCGGCCCTTGCGGCAGGTGCGTCAATCAACAACTGCTCAGGCGTACGCCCGATCGACACCATCGCGAACGGCTTACCCGAGTGCAGATAGTCCGAGATGACCGCAGATACGTCGCTGACCATGGCGTCCGAAGCGTTGAAGCAGTCCTCGACACTCATCTCCTGCTCGGCCGCCGGTCCCCACACGTGCTCACGACCATTGACTTCGCGATCAGCATCCAGGACGGCGCCAATATCCTCGATCATCTTTTGGGCGACGGGATTGTGGTAGTTGAACGGGTGTGCCCGGAAGATCACGCGCGCGCCGCGGGCGAGGAGCTGCTCCACAATCTGCCTGCCGACTGGCAGCGAGTACAGACGGCTGTCAGCGAAAGGACCCTGCCAGGTTGGGGCGTACAGCACCGTTGGCTGCTCGATCACGCCGATGGGCCCGCTGGCCGGGCTGATCAACTCCACCTGCGGGCGCCCAACGATCTTGAACTTTTCCGCCGGGATGCGCACCCCGTGGCGTGCGTACCGATCGATTCCGGCCTGGCCCGCAGCGAAGATCAAGTCATAGATCGCATGCACGGGATTGAAACAAGCCGGCTTTTCGGAGTCCCCGTGATTGAGCCAGACGTGAGTCAGCTCCCGTCGTTCCACAAGGTGAGTGTTGCGAGCGGCATTGTTGACATAGAACGCCGCCGTCATCGAATCAATAATGATCTCCTCCAGGCTGCGCAGAGTCTTTCGGTAGATCACGGGCACCTTGACCCGCTGCTCCTCGCATAGCTCGCTGATTTCAGCCAGCATGGGCACTGTCCGGGTGACGATGATGAAAGGGCGTCCGATCCGGACGAAGTAGGGCAACCACATACCCACCTGGTACTGCGCTCCCACATTCGAGGCGAAGTACACCACAAACTGCGGACGGTACGTCTCGAGCGCAGGCCGCAAACGCAACTCCCCCTGCTCGTTCTCGTTTTCACGCCGCACCGCTCGAACGGTGACCTCGACAGCGGCAATGAAGACCAGGCCCACCAGCGTCAACAAGATCAGCGGAGCACCACCGGCCAAGATCAACAGGAAGCCAATGATGATCACCACAGCGTTCAGAATGGGCAACAGTCCCCGAGGGATGCGATCGGTGATCTCGCGAACCGCGCCAGGCAAGTTCACGCCCGGTACCGCACTCCCCCAGGCGGCGCTAATCCCACGCTCGACGACGATCGCGAGCAGCAGCATCGCGCAGGCGACCACGACTTGCCACGACAGTTGGCCCGCATTGTGCGCGGTCACAGCCAGGGTCACCACCAAAACAGCGCGGGCGGCATCGCCTTCGGTGAGCAACATCGACCACTGACTAGTGTCCTGCGCCGGGAATGCGGTGCTTTTGTGCGTCGTCCAGGTGGATGGCTCGCCAGGCCGACGAGGGAGGGATACCGGGTCGTATCTCGACCGAGGAGAACGCCGCGAGGCGCCGCCTGGGCGGCGCACAAAGGTGGCGGATTCCCGGCGCAGGACACTAGGTGTGATGACCGTGCTGAAGACCGACTGAAATGCCGCCCACAGCGACACAGCCGCCAAGAGGCTGGTCAGCCAGGCCGGCCCCTGGGCAAGCGCCACCGCGAGGGCCAGCAGCGCGATCGCGGTTCCGGCAAGGTGGAGCCCTATCCGAGCAGCCAGCTGGGTGTATGTAGACCAGCTCCGTCCAGGTAGCGGACCGCCGGCCTCATCCTCTAGCAGCGTGTCGTGTTCTTCTGGACTCCCCTGCTCGGCACCGGTGTCCTCAGATTGGTCATCCTCCATATCCTCCATGGGCTTGCGCGACACATGGCGTACCGCGTCAACGAAGCCTGACGCATAGTTGGCGGCTGGAAGATCACCCAGATAGTCCGCGCGGATGTCGGCTCGGTGACCGGCCAGCGGATCGGCACCAAGCATTCTCTCGAGCTGTCCATCCAGATCCGCAAGATCGTCCCGGACGACGTAAGACGCTCGGGCAACCGGGTACTCAGCAACGAATGCCTGAGGCTCGGCCGGCACCGCGATCATGGCGAACGGCTTCCCAGAGAACAGGTAGTCCGACACGACGCTCGAGACGTCAGACACCATGGCATCGGAGTCGTTGATGCAGTCGAGGATGCTGCGGTCCTTCTCGGCCGCCGCGCCCCAAAGATGCGGCTGCCCGGTCTTGCGACGATCAGCCTCCAGCAGCGAGCTGATCCGAGCGATGGCGGCTACGTCCTCCGGAAAGTCGTAGCTGAACTGGTGTGGTCGGAAGATCACCGTCGCGCCGCGCGCCAACAACGCCGACACGATCCGCTCCCCGACCGGCAGCGAGGAGAGCATGGCTTCCTCGACGTGACCCCGCCAGGTCGGCGCGTACAGCACCGTCGGCTGCGGGACGTCGGCAATAGGAGTCGTGCTCTGCTTGACGTTCTCGACCTGTGGCCTGCCAACGATGGTGAACTTTTCGGCAGGAATCCGCACCCCATGCGCGGCGTAGCGGCGAGCGGCAGCAGGACCTGCGGCAAAGATCTGGTCATACATAGCGTGCGTCGGGTTGTACGACGGCGGCTTGTCCGAGTCGCCGGGTCCCAGATAGATGTGGGTGAGGTGCTGGAAGCGAACCAGCGCGCCGTTGCCCGAAGAGGCGTTGACGTAGAAGGCGGCTTTCAAAGAGGGGACCACCAAAGCCTCAAGATCAGCGATGCCGCGGGCCTCCACCACCGGCACATCCGTCTGCTCCGCTAGCGCTGCTGCCGGCACGGTGTTGCGGGCGATGATGATGAATCTCAGCCCAGCACGTTTCAGGTACGGCAGCCACATCATCACCTGATACGACGCGTCATCGGGCCAAGAGGTGTAGACCACGAAATCTGGCGCGTACGTCGCGACCGCTCGAGGCACCAACCTTCGCAATCGCCTGGCGAGGATGATCTTGGCACGCCCGTCCACAGCGAGAACAGCTACCGGGGCAACGGCGACCAGGCTGATCACCACCCACCACCACGACGATGCGTCCAGGGCGGCGAGCAGCAACCCTGAGATCGTGGCGACCGCGCTCGCCGCGACAGCGACCAGACCAAGATCAGGTAGAGGGCGCCGTGTCGGTAAGTTCGGCAGCCGAGTGGTGATCGGCACCTTGAATCGTGTGGCCCGGTCGGCGATTGGCTCGACCGCGATCGAGCCGACCAAGATCGCTGCCGCCAGGGCGGCACCTAACGCTTGCTGCCGACCTGGTGTCGAGGTGGCTAGACATGCCGCTGTCGCCGCCACCGCGGTGCCGCGAAGCACCAGGGATCCACCGAGCGCGCTCGACTCTTCGGCCCGCCCAAGTGCGGTTTGGACAAGCCGGCCAGCAGCTATTCCAAGAACCGAGACCAGCACCCACAGAGGTGCCCATCGCGAGCCCGCGAGCGCCAGCACCACACCCACGAAAGCGAACAGCACAATGATGCACTCGAGGAGGAGGTCAACAACACGCTTGGCTGCTGCTGAGCTAGAAGAACGCATCGATGACTCGTTCCGCGGCATGCCGGTCGTGAAGTCTGTTGAACTCCTTGTTGAACAGTTCCCGGGCCGCAGCGTACTTCGAAACGACCGACCCCAGGTCGAGTAAGGCTTCGGCTACCTCAGTGGTTGTGCTGAGCAGCGGACCAGGTGCCGTTGGCGCAAAGTCAAACAAAACCCTGCGCGAGCTTAGATAGTTCTCCAGGTCCGGCACGAAGAACATCACCGGTACCGGGAGCCGACGGCCCAGGCGATGGGCGAGAGTGTTGAGTCGTCTCTTCGTGTCGTTCATCGATCGTTGGTCAGCGTGCCTAGGAGCGAACAAGCATCCGGTGGATTTTGCGAGCCACTCGGCGGCTGAATGGTCGCTTCTCTGCAGGCGCGCGGGCAGTCTTACGCCGCGCCCCAAGCTTGGGGTGTTTCACCAAGCCAACATCGAGGCAAAATCCAGAGGTGCGTTTTGTGAAATAGACCGCCATTTTCGGTGAGCCATCCTTGACCGGCTCCGGGAGTACAGCACCCGGACGTCGTTCCGGCGTCAACGTCGCGTGACGGCGCCCGGTCAGCCCGAGGACACCGAAGTGAACGAAGAGGTCCCACAGGCCGTCGGCAAGCCTGGCTCCAGCCGCAAGGGTATTCGGGTCGATATCAGCTGAGAAGGACGCGGCAAGTCCCATGCGATGGATCTCGGCCGGTACCGGCCATGTCTCGCCCGTGTCGCGTTCGGTCAGATCCAATCGCATCTCCGAGTTCGCCATGCCCCGCCGCAGCGTGTCCGGCGCGAGCGGGCCCAGCAGTGCGCTGAACCGCTTCTCTGCCAAAGGCTCATCGGTCATCTCGGCGGAGATCGCCTCGGGTTTGGAGCCGCCGTCCAGCTCCTCGGGAGGTATCTCCCCTGGGGGGGTGATGTCAGACAACTGGACGGTTCCGCTGAGCTGAAGGCGGCCGTCGACCCAGTTAACCTTCAAGATGCTGGGGTACGTCGTCCATCGCCGCATCCCTGTTATTGCGCGACGTGCTTCCTCAGCGTCTCCGGCGACAATGGCACGGCCCACCCGTCGCGACATGGGCTGTAACAGCTCGACAACACCTTCGTCGAAGTAGCGCGCCGCGATCCGATGCGCGTGGCTGAAAATCTCCGTCATCTCCTCGTCGGCGGGCTGCACTCGGCGCCGACGGGTGAGCCGCTGCACCATTTCGACCTGAAGCCAGCGCCGGAAGATGCGGCTCCGCTCTTTTCCTGGCTCAGTGAGCGCCAGGACGACGTCGAGGGACTCTGCCAGATTGTCGAAGTAGCTCTGCCAGTTAGCCTTGCGGAAGCCTGCGTTCCCAGAGTCCGCACGCCTGATGTGGTAGTAGCAGGTGTAGTCGGTGTAGATGCTGATCACGTCGGCCAACAGATAGCTGGTCACCACGAAGAGATGATCTTCGAGGCGTCGTTGTCCTTCAGGAAAGCGAATGTCGTGCTTCTCGAGGAAATCACGCCGGAACAGCTTATGTGGCGTCAGGCTGTCCATGATCCGCGAATCACTGGTGCTGCAGCGGCGGATTGTTTTCTTGAAAACGTGCCGCGGAACGGGCCGGCCGAGCCCGGCGAACTTCGGAACGACAACGTCTGAACCACAGCTGATCGCAAAGGCGTACAGGCGCTCGAGGGCCTCTTTGCCAAGCCAGTCGTCATGGTCGCAGAAGAACACGTATTCGCCTTGAGCGAGGTTCAGGCCGGCGTTACGTGGCTGGCCCGGCCATCCGGAGTTCGGCTGGTGAATCACGTGCATGTTGGGGTAGGTGGCTGCGAGCTCGTCGAGACGGGCAGGGGTTTTGTCCGTGGAACCGTCGTCGACGCAGATGATCTCGAATTCGTCGTACGGAAGGCTCTGCGATATCAGGGAATCGATGCACGGTGTGAAGTAGTCGCCCGGGTTGTACACCGGGACCACGACACTGACCTTCACCATGCATCGACTCTTCCACATTTTGATTGAGCGGTGCTTGATTGCTCCACGCGCCTCGGGCGGTAGGGTCAGCCGATGACCAGATTGCGCAACGTTGCCGTGATTCTGGCTGGAGGCACAGGCACTCGCATCGGCCTGAACATTCCCAAGCAGTTGATCAAGGTTGCTGGCAAGTCGATCATCGAGCACACCATCGCTGCGATGCACCGATCCTCCTTTGTGGACGAAATCGTGGTGATGATGGCGCCCGGATTCCTGGATGAGGTTCGGGCCATTGTCAAGCACGGCAACTACGTCAAGGTCACCCAGATATTGGAGGGCGCCGAGACGCGCAACGAGACCACGGCAGCCGCGCTAGCTGCTCTCGG
>DATHIJ010000557.1:0-3222 GCA_035489975.1 Propionibacteriaceae bacterium
CGTAGTCCGGTCGTGATCGAGGTCTGCGAACGCCTCGAGGGACGGCCCAGTGCCTGCGGATTCAACCATGATCGGAAATGAGCGGCAAGGTGAATGCGCCGGACTGGATCCCAGCGACATCCACCGTGACGAATCGGAAGCCGGCGCCACGTACCGCGTCCAGCACCTTCGAGCGAACCGGATCGCTGACCGCCCTGATCAGATCTGTGGGAGGCAGCTCGATCCGCGCGACGTCGTCGTGATGCCGAACTCTCAGCTCGACGAATCCGAGCTGGCGCAAGGCCGACTCAGCGCGCTCGATCTGGCTGAGCTTGGCTGGCGTGACCAACTGGTGGTGCGGAATCCGTGACGCGAGGCAGGGCGCAGCGGGTTTGTCGGCGACCTGCATGCCCAGCTCCGTGGCCAGCGTACGGACTGCCAGCTTGTTCATGCCAGCGTCAGCGAGCGGCCGCAGCACATTGTGGTTCAGCGCGGCACGGGCACCTGGTCGATCCGGTCGACGAGCATCGTCGGCGTTTTCCCCGTACGCAATGGCGTCCAGGCCGTGGCGGTCGGCGATCCCCTCATCGATCCGGCTGAAGAGCTCCTCTTTGCAGTGAAAACACCGATCAGGCCCGTTCGCCTGATACTCCGGGCGATCACCTTCGTATGTCATCACCTCGACCAGCCGTACGCCGACCTGGCGTGCGACATCGTGAGCAACCCGCCGCTCCTCGGCAGCGAGGCTGGGAGACACCCCGAGGATGGCTATCACACTGTCGACGCCGAGGACCCGCGCCGCGAGGGCCAGCAGGAGCGAGGAGTAGACGCCACCTGAGAAGGCAACTCCCAGCCGCCGGACTCCCTGCAGGCTGGCCGAAACAGCCGCCACGCCGCGTTCTACCGTCCAGTCTTCGCGCGCACTGAGCGGGATCATCTCAGAGATCGTCATAGTCGACCCACCTTTCAGCTACCCGGTTCAGTCGACACTAATGCGAGGTCCCAGTGTCGTGTCTCCTAGGTTCCTTTGGGTTAGGCCTTGTTCACGTGGGTCCCTGTCGTCGCGAGGCCCTGCAGCGGTCCACGACACTCGTTGTCCAGCTGGAGATGGCAAACGCGCGAGCGTGAACGCTGCGCGGAATCTGGCACATTGGCGACCCGGACTTCGCCGATATACGGCGCACAGTCGTCGATCAGTTCGACAAGCCGCGACGTGCGCGCGCCTGGGTGGCGCGAAATGTCAAAGAGACTTTGGAGACACGACACTACAGATCAGGTGGTGGGATCTCGCCAGAACCACGGGCGATGAGCTTAGCTGCGACGACTACGGTCTGCGCAGGTGAGGTGTCACCATCCAGTCGCGCGAAGATGCGCTCGGCCGCGATCGTGCCAAGCTGGGTGGGATCCGGTGCCATGACCGTGATTGCGGGACGCAGCAGGTCAGCCAATACGATGTCGCCGAAACCGATCAAGGCAATTCGCTGCTCCAGTTGGAGATCATGAAGCGCCCGAATCGCGCCCAGGGTGACCAGATCGTGTGAGGTGAACAGCGCAGTGGGCGGATTGTCCATGTGCATAAGGCCATGCACGGCGGTGTAGCTCTGCTGGTCAGAGCGCAAGTCGGCTACCTGCAGCGAGGTCGCGGCCAACCCCGCTCCGACCATCGCATCGGCGAACCCACGCCACCGGCCCCGAACCGTCGAGGCCGCCGGCTCATTGCCGAGATAAGCGATCTTGCGATGCCCCTGATTGATCAGATGCCGCGTTGCCTCGATCGCTGCTTCGTAGTTATTCGTGATGGCGGCATCGGCGAGCAGCCCGGTCGGTGGTCGGTCGACGAACACCAGCGGCGTACCTTGCTCCCGCTCCACGTGGAGGTAGCCCTGATCTTCAGTCAGCGTGCTCAAGATCAATCCGTCGACCCGCCGACGGGTGAAGGCATCGACCATGGCTCGCTCGCGATGAGCATCGTTATCGGAACTGGCCGCAATGACTGCGGTGTCTCTTTCGTAGGCTACGGTCTCGACAGCACGATTGATCGCGGCTGAGAATGGGTTATCCACGGCATCAAGGAGGAGGCCGAGGGTGAGCGTCTTGCGATCGCCGCGGCGCAAGGCGCCAGCCCATTGGTGCGGTTTGAAATTTAGGGCCAATACGGCGCGTTGGACCCGCTCTCGGGTCCGGGGCGATACGTTGGCCTCGTCGTTAATAACGCGCGACACGGTCTTGGTTCCAACGCCTGCCAACGCCGCAACGTCACGGATGGTCGCCCTCACTCGAGGAGCCGATCCGTTAGGTGGTGTTGACATCGATGTCCCCTTTCCGAGTAGCAGCGTACCCAGAGATTAAACCGTTAATCTACTGGGGTTGACATCAAAGCTGAGAACCACTTAAGAAGGAACTTGACACCGTTGTCATGATCGGCGGTGCGTATCTACGAGAGGATCTTCTATGAAGTATTTACCGCCGAACCGCAGAGGCTCACGCCTTGCCGCGGCCTTGGCGTTGACTGCGGCAGCTTCACTGGCCTTCGCCGCCTGTGGTGGCGGGGACACCGGGGGCGCGGGCGGCGAAGCAAGCCCGGGTGGCGAGGCAGCCGAGCCGGTTGCCGTCACCTTGATCACCAAGACCAGCACCAACCCGTTCTTCATCGCGATGCAGAAGGGTGCCGAAGAAGCCGGCAAGGCCAACAACGTCACGATCACCACGGCAGCTGGTAAAGAGGACGGCGACGAGGCCACCCAGATTCAAGCCATCGAAGCGGCCATCGCTCGCGGCGACTCTGGCATCTTGATCACGCCGGCAACCGACGGTGTTAACCCGGCCATCACGCAGGCCCGGGACGCCGGCATCTACGTCATCGCGCTGGACACCCCGCCGGACCCGCCGGACACCGTCGACATCACGTTCGCCACAGACAACTTCAAGGCAGGCGAGCTGATCGGGAAGTGGGCGGCCGCGCAGATGGATGGCCAGAAGGCGAACATTGCCATGCTCGACTTGTTCAACGACAGGGTCGCCTCGGTCGACTACAACCGTGATCAGGGCTTCCTGACCGGCATGGGCATAGATGTGGCCGACAAGACGAAGAATGGCGACGAGGAACCGTCGGGCAAGTACACCGGTGGCAAGGGCGGAGACTACGAGATCTTCTGCAACGAGCCGACCCAGGGTGCCCAGGACGGAGGCAAGACGGCCATGGAGACCTGCCTGGCCAAGTCTAAGGACATCAACCTCGTCTAC
>DATHIJ010000558.1:0-12047 GCA_035489975.1 Propionibacteriaceae bacterium
CCCGGGCGTTCGCCGGCGAGGTTCGAGCCGTGCTGGCCAGGGCTCGACAGCTGGGCATGGATCCGGAGGACGTTGTCGAAGCGGGACAGATCACGGATCGAGCGGAGTGGGTGAGCCTCGGGGCTTTCTTCGACGAATACCTTGACGTGCTGGACGCCGAAGGCGTGCTCGACTACGCCGAACTGGTGCACCGGTGCCGGATAATTCTGGCCCGGCCCGAGATCGCGACGACGCTGCGCAAGGAGATCAGTTGTGTCTTTGTGGACGAGTATCAAGACACCGATCCCTCTCAGGTACGTCTGCTGCAGGTCGTCGCCGGCGATGGGCGGGACGTTGTCGTCGTGGGGGATCCCGACCAGTCGATCTATGCGTTTCGCGGGGCTGAGGCGCGCGGGATCCTGGACTTTCCGGAGCGGTTCCGGACCCGAGAAGGAGCACCCGCGCCGATCCTGGCACTGAACCGGACACGCCGCTTTGGCAGCGTGCTGCTTGCGGCTAGCCGCAGCCTCGCCAGTCGATTAGGCATGCCTCGCTCGCTACCGGCTGACGTATTCGCCGCGTTCCGTGACCCCGCGGCTGATCCGGAATGTCCCAAGGGAAAGGTGGAGATCTTCACATACAGCAGCGCGGGTGCTGAGGCGGAGCACATCGCGGAGATCCTGCGGAGTGCGCACCTCCGCGACAATCTCGCTTGGACCGACATGGCGGTGCTGGTTCGCTCCGGCCGCACCATGATTCCCGGGTTGACCCGGGCATTGGTTGCCGCCGGCGTACCGGTCGAGGTCGCCGGCGACGAGATCCCCTTGGCTGCCGACCCTGCAGCGCGGCCCCTGTTGTTGGCGCTTCAGGTCGCCGCTCGAGGCTGCGCACCTACTGCCGATGAGGCACAGCTGCTGCTCACCTCACCACTCGGCGGCATGGACAGCATGTCCACGCGGCGCCTAGGACGATCCCTCCGTGAGGCTGAGCGGGTCGAGCTGGCCGGCACAGCCCTGCCGCGATCCTCCGTTGAGTTGACCAGCCTCGCCTTGCGCCATCACGAGCTGCTCGACGACTGCCCGCCCAGTCCAGATGTCGATGCCGCTCGCGCCCTGGCCCAGCTGTTACGGCGCTGCGAGCGCACAATCCAGAACGGAGGCACAGCAGAGGAGGCACTCTGGCTGCTCTGGTCGCAAACCACCTGGCCGGAAAGGCTGCGTCAGCAGGCGAGTGGAGCCGGCGAAGCGGGACGTCGGGCCAATCGCGACCTAGATGCCATCTGTGCCCTGTTCGAGATCGCCGCTCGCTCCGAGGAGGTGTCCGGTCTCCGGGGGGTGACTGGTTTTTTGGCTGAGGTCGAGGGCCAGCAGATCCCTGCCGACACGTTGCGTGAGTCCGAGTTGCGCGGGTCCGGGGTCCGGTTGCTGACGGCCCATCGCGCCAAGGGGTTGGAGTGGGATCTGGTTGTGGTTGCCGGCGTTCAGGAGGGCCGATGGCCGGACGTACGCCGCCGCGGATCTTTGCTGGAACCCGACCAGCTAGGGCGCCACGAGGTGCTGGCCCCCGTTCCCACCGCAATTCGGATCGCGGAGGAGCGACGGCTCTTCTACGTCGCGTGCACCCGAGCCCGGTCGCGGTTGGTGGTGACTGCGGTGGCCGGTACCGAGGGGGAGGCCGACCAGCCGTCCCGCTTCCTCACCGAGCTTGGCATCCTGCCGCGGGTAGTGCCGGGACGGCCGCGAAGGCCGCTGTCGTTGTCGGCTCTGGTTGGCGAGCTCCGCAGCACCACGGTCGACCCAGAAATCTCGCCGCGGCTCCGTGAGGAGGCCGCGTTACGGCTGGCTCGGCTGGCCAATGCGACCGACCGTGACGGCCGCCCACTCGTCCAGGCGGCCCGACCTGAAAACTGGTGGGGCCTGCGCCCGCTGAGCCGGACCGATCAGCCGTTGGTGGCGCCGGAGGAGCCGGTCCAGCTCTCCGGCAGCCAGCTGGCGAAAGTGCTGGCCTGCCCGCGGAACTGGTTCCTGGCCCGTAAGGCCCAAGGCGAGTCGGTGCGTACGGCTGCTGCCAGCTTCGGCTCCGTGGTTCATGTGCTGGCCCAGTACGGGGCGCACAGCGGGGCCGATCATGAGGAGCTGTCCAACCACTTGGAGTCGGTCTGGAGCCAGCTGGCCTTCGATGCGCATTGGCTTTCCGCAGTGGAGCGCGTAGAGGCCGAGTCCGCACTCGAGCGTTTCTTGACCTGGCAAGAGGCCAGGCCACAGCTCACCCTGCTTGGTACAGAAGTCGAGTTCTCCTGCGATATTGATCTGGGCACCGACCGGGTTCACCTCACCGGGAGCGCTGATCGGGTAGAGCGGGATCCCGATGGCCGGATCCGTATCGTGGATTTCAAGACATCAAAGACCACGCCGACTTCCGCCGACGTTGCGCTCCACGACCAGCTCGGGGTCTACCAGCTGGCGGTGCAGCAAGGCGCCTTTGCGGGGGTGGTTGGGGACGGCGCGCGGCCGGGCGGCGCAGAATTGGTGTATCTGAGGCTCCCCGACGGTGACAGCGGCTATCCGAAGACCTTTCAGCAGGCCTCCCTCGACGACGTGCCCTTTCCATTGAAGCTGGACGACGCGGAAAGTGACTTGCGTGCCGCTCAACCAACCTGGGTGCATCGCCGGCTAGCAGAAGCTGCAGGCATCATTCGCCGGGAAGATCACGATGCCCGCCTCGGCCCAGCTTGCCGATACTGTCCATTCCGCACGAGCTGTCCTGCACAGCCGGTTGGTCAGCAGGTAGTGCGGTGACCGTTTACACCCTCAACCCGCCCGCATCGAGGACTCGATTCGACAGCGTGGCTGCGCTTGTCGAGGCGCTGGACATCTCGTTCTCAACCGAACAGCTGGAGGCCATCACCGCGCCCCTCGAGCCGGGTGTCATCATCGCCGGCGCTGGATCGGGCAAGACCACTGTGATGGCGGCGCGGGTGGTCTGGCTGGTTGGCACTGGCGCCGTGCGGCCCGAGGAAGTACTCGGCCTGACGTTCACTCGGAAGGCAGCCGCGGAGCTCTCGCAGCGGGTACGCAATGCGCTGCTGCGGGCCGGCTTGATCGCCGATCGCGACGTGGACGAATCCGGCGAACAGCTGATCATGACCTACGACGCATTCGCTGCCCGGCTCGTCGCCGAGCATGGCTTGCGGCTGGGCTTCGAGGCGGACCCGACCATGATCAGCGGTGCCACTCGATTCCGGCTCGCGTCGCGGGTGGTGAAAGCTGCGGCAGGGCCATTTGAGTTCATCTCACGGCTCCGGCCAGCCACCGTCACCGAGCGAGTGCTGAGGCTGGACGCCGATCTCCAGCAACACCTCGTGGACATCGATGCTCTGGACGCGCACGCTCGCGACCTGCTCCTCGGCCTGCGATCGGCACCGCTGAACAACCGCGGCAACGTGTACGCCGACATCAAGAAGGCGATCATCGCTTGCCAGGAGCGCTTGGAACTGGCCAGCCTGGTCGGTGACTACCAGGGCTTGAAGCGCCGGCTTGGGTTGGTCGAGTTTGCCGATCAGATGGCCATTGCGGCCCGGCTGGCTACCGAGGTGCCTCAGGTGTCCAGTGCGATGCGCGCCGCTTTTCGGGTCGTGCTGCTCGATGAGTACCAGGACACATCGGCGGCGCAGGCGATCATGCTGCGGGGACTTTTCTCCGGCCGCACTGGCCGCGATGGTCGCGGGCACCCTGTGACCGCGGTCGGCGACCCTTTTCAGGCGATCTACGGATGGCGCGGAGCGGCCGCGAGCAACATCCTGACTTTCGCCGACGACTTTCCCCGTTCCGACGGCCCACCGGCTCATCACTTCGCGCTGACGGTCAACAGACGCAGCGGGCGAGCGATCCTCGATGTCGCAAATGTGCTCAGCGGACCGCTGCGGACCGAGACCGGCAGCGTGATTGACAGCGGCTCTGCCACGACTGACTACGGCGGCTCTGGCATGGGGCTGCTGCACCCGGCAGAAGCAACGCCGATAGGCCAGGTACGGGCGGCGACCTTCGAAACCTGGCCAGAGGAGATCAGCTGGATCGGGGATCAGATCGCAGGGCTGCGGGCAAGCGGTGAAGTGTCGCGCTGGGCCGACGTGGCAGTGCTGACCCGACGCAACGCCGACATTGCGCCGCTGTACGCCGAGCTGACCGCACGTAATGTGCCGGTCGAGATCGTTGGGCTTGGTGGCCTGCTGTACCTGCCAGAGATCATGGACATCACCGCGACGCTGCGCCTGATCGACGATGTCACCGCAAACCCGGATTTGATCAGACTGCTGACCGGACCGCGCTGGCAGATCGGGCCGCGCGACCTCGCCTTACTCGGACGCCGCGCGCGAGAGCTGGCCCGGGCCGCGCCTGAGCCGCGCGACGATCCAGCAGACGAACCCGGTAGATCGTCAGTCCTCACCTCACTGGAACGAGCCGTTGCCGAGGTTGACCCGACTGAGGTCGTCAGTCTGCTCGACGCTTTGGACAGCCCGGGGGAGGCGACCTACTCGCCGCAAGCTCGAGGGCGGTTCGCTCGGCTATCGGCCGAGCTGGCCTGGTTGCGGCGGCACAGCGACGAGCCCGTGCTCGACCTGACTCGGCGTGTGATCACCACAATCGGCCTGGACGTCGAACTGATGGCCACCCCAGAGTTTGCCCGGACCTTCCGGCGCGATCAGGTCGGCGCGTTTCTCGACGCAATCGCCGCATACGTCGATGTCGACGGTGACGCATCGCTGGCGGGTCTCCTGGCGTATCTGCAAGCTGAAAGCGATCAGGGCGCGGGGCTCGAACAGGCGGTCCCCTCCGATCGCGAAGCGGTCAAACTCCTCACAGTGCACAAGGCCAAAGGCCTGGAGTGGGATGCCGTGTTCCTGCCGGCGCTGATGCAGGGGGTATTTCCTAGTGACCGGGTCACCGACAACTGGGTGATCAACCCCTCGGTCTTACCGGCGGACCTGCGCGGCGATGCGGGATCGATTCCGCAACTCGCCGACACCACGTACGCCGGAATTGGCGACTACAAGCAGCAGCTCAGCCGCCAGCAGCGGTTGGCCGAGGACAGGCTGGCTTACGTCGCCGCCACCCGTGCCAAACGGCTGCTGGTCGGCAGTGGCCACTCTTGGCGGTCCGATCTCAGCAATGCACGAACGGCCTCGACCTACCTGAGGGCGATCATCGAGGAGGCGGTACGGCACGATTTATTGCTCGCCGAGGCCGCGCCACCGGGAGCAAACAACCCGCTAGTGACCGAGGTGCCCCCGCACGCCTGGCCCGTGCCGCTCGATCCCGATGCCTGGGAACGGCGGCAGGAAGCCGCTCTGGATGTGGAGCGAGCCCGGCATCGATTCGCTGATCTGGGCAGCTACGATGATCCTGCGAGCGAGCCGCTGTTGCTCGATGATCATGAAGTCGTAGCCGGTTGGGACGCCGACATCGACCGGCTGCTCGCGGAGGCAGTCGAGTCGCGGTCACCAGACCAGCTCGTCGCGCTGCCCGCACAGCTATCGACGACCGCGTTGCTTCGGCTGAATGCTGACCCGGCGGCGTTCGCAGCGGACCTGGCGCGGCCCATGCCACGACAACCTTCGCGCAGCGCTCGGTTCGGCACCCGCTTCCATCATTGGGTCGAGCGCTATTTCGGCGGGCGGCTACCCAGTGGTGGGCTGGGCCAGCAACAGCTACTTGATCTCGATGATCTACCAGACCGGGCGGACTCAGGTGCTCAGGACGAGCAAGAGCTACGCGAGCTCTGCGAGGCCTTTGCTACCGGGCGATTTGGCAGCACCGTCCCGTACGCGATCGAGGCGCCGTTCAGCATCTGGATTGCCGGCCGCCTCGTTCGGGGTCGAATCGATGCGGTCTACCTGCAGCCCGAAACTGTCGCACCCAAAGCGACGGGCTTCCAGGTGGTGGACTGGAAAACCGGACGCGCCGACGCAGCCGATCCGCTGCAGCTTGCGATCTACCGGCTGGCCTGGGCCGAGGCTCACGGGCTTCCAGTTGAGCAAATCGACGCAATCTTCTATCACGTACGCTCCGACGAGATTGTCCGGCCGTCGGCTCTGCCGGACCGCCGTGTCATCGAATCGATCCTCAGTGGACAGGTTGAGCGATTACCCTGAAGTCATGATCAATTGGGCGATGCCGAGTGACCTCGACCGCGTTGACCATCACCGCGGCTCGGCGGAATGGGTGGCCGGACTCTGGCACGCCGAGGACGCCAAGCTGCTCACCCTTGACGACCAGTCCCGATTCTCGACCAACGCCGGCGGCAGCAAGCTTCGGATGACTAGGCCCTTCATGGAGTACGACAGCCAGCGCCACAGGCTGCTCGGACTGCTCAACGGGTCGCCGATCTTCGCCGTGGAAGAGCTCGTCGGCGGAGAGATGCATGATTACCGCGAGGTTGGGTTCCAGCTCACCGACAACGAGCGCGACATCGCCGCAACCGCCGCCGCCGTGACGCATTGGCATCGCATGGAGCCCCAGTGCCCTCGGTGCGGTAGCTCGACGGTCGTCATCAATGGTGGATTTGCGAGGCACTGCACGCGATGTGGCCGAGATCACTTCCCTCGGACGGATCCGGCAGTGATTGTCGCCGTCGTGGACGCCCAAGACCGCTTACTGCTGGGCGGGCAAGAGGCGTGGGGAAATCGAGTTTCGGTGCTCGCCGGGTTTGTGGAGTCTGGGGAGTCGCTAGAGCACGCCATCCACCGAGAAGTCGGTGAAGAGGTTGACGTCAGCCTGTCCGAGCTGCGCTATTTCGGCAGCCAACCGTGGCCTTTTCCGCGCTCGCTGATGGTCGCCTTTTATGCCCGGGCAACCGGGACGGACATCCGCGTGGATACCGACGAGATCGCCCATGCGGAGTGGTACACCCGTGATCAGCTCACCACCAAGCTGGACTCCGGCGAGCTCGGGCTACCGGGGAACAGCTCCATCGCTTCTCGCATGATCCAGGCCTGGAGGGACCGCGAAGCACCGCTCTAGATCGGACTTCCACTTCGTTAACTCGGGCTCCGCGGCCAGCCGCTGTGCGACATTGCGCAAAGCGATGTCCAGCACGGCTCACGCCACGGTCTAGATGAGCCGCAAAATCGAATCGGACAAGATCTCTAGTGTCCTGCGCCTGAAATACGCGTCGTTAGTTCCTATACTATTCGTATGCTGTGTGCGATGGCTAAGGGTGAGTTCGTGTTGACAAGCGCGGAGCGTGATCAGTTGCTGGACTGGTCCGCTGGCGGGGGGTCGCGGCTTGCAGTCCGCGCAAGGATCGTGCTGGCGTGCTCAGACCCGGATGTGGTCTACGTGCGGCTGGCCGACGAGCATGGTGTGAGCGTGATGACGGTTCACAACGTCCGCCGCCGGTTCGCCGAGTCCCGACTGGCCAGCCTGGTCGATCGGCCCCGTTCGGGCCGTCCGAAGCCGGGCTTGTCGCTGACGGAGGCGGAGCGGGAGCAGCTTCAGCGCTGGGCGCGCCGGTCGAAGTCAACACAGGCATTGGCGTTGCGGTCCAGGATCGTTTTGGCCTGTGCCGACGGGTCGTCGAACACCCAGGTGGCCGCACAGCTTCGGGTTCGGGAGCAGACGGTGGCGAAATGGCGTGGCCGGTTCGTGGACCGGCGGCTGGACGGTCTGGTCGACGAGCCGCGACCCGGCCGGCCGCCGTCGATTCTGCTGGACCAGGTCGAGCAGGTCCTCACCGCCACGCTGGAGGAGACACCCAACGATGCCACCCACTGGTCCCGGGCGTCGATGGCGCGACGATCAGGCCTAGCACCGTCGACAATCGGACGGATTTGGCGGAGGTTCGACCTGAAGCCCCATCTCCAGGACGGGTTCAAGCTGTCCTCCGACCCGTTGTTCGTGGACAAAATCGTCGACATCGTCGGCCTCTACCACAACCCACCGGAGAAGGCTGTGGTGTTGTGCACCGACGAGAAGTCCCAGGTCCAGGCGCTGGACCGTTCCCAGCCGGTGCTGCCGATGGCGCCCGGCATCCCCGAACGACGCACCCACGACTACGCCCGGCACGGGGTGACCAGCCTGTTCGCGGCGTTCAACATCGCGACCGGTGAAGTGATCTCCGACCTCCACCGCCGCCACCGCGCGATCGAGTTCCGCAAGTTCTTGATCACCATCGACAAGGCCGTCCCCGATGAGCTGGACATCCACCTCGTCTGCGATAACTACGCCACCCACAAGACCGACATGATCAATATCTGGCTCGCCCGCCATCCCAGATTCCACGTCCATTTCACCCCGACCGGATCGTCCTGGGTCAACCAGGTCGAGCGCTTCTTCGGCCTGATCACCCACAAACTCATCCGCCGCGGAGTGCACACCAGCGTCGCCGCCCTCGAGGCCGACATCCGCGCCTGGATCGACACCTGGAACCAGAGCCCGAAACCCTTTGCCTGGACCAAGACCGCAGACGAAATCCTCAACTCTCTTGCAAAATATCTGGCGCGTATTTCAGGCGCAGGACACTAGGGCCGCGCTTCAGGGCACGGTCACCGCAGGAAGGGACGAGGGCCTGTTCGTCTCCACGCGTAATAGCCGATGGCAATCCCCGCCACGGCTACAGGAATTCCGAGAAGCGCTCCCACAACCCCGTTGCCGGGTGTGATGAATGACAGGACGATCGCTAGGGACAGAATCGGGACCCAGCGCGGCAATGCTCGCGAGCGCTAGAGTCCGACCGCCTGGACGACTGTCCCAAGTGCCACAAGTACAGCGCCGGGGAGAGCGGCGGCGAACAGGCGGGGGTCCTCGGCAACCTGGTCGAGGAGGCGCGTTCCACTCGCAACGTCGAGCGCGGGATGAGTCCCAAAGAAATACACTGAATGGCTCTTCCAGGCTTCGCCCGCGCGCCCCACTGCCGTGACCAGCTGAGCGAAGTTGGATGCTTGCGAACCGGAGGGGCAGCTTGCGCCGCACCCGGCGAAAGCCGGTGTGCGGGCTAACTCTCACATCCGTATGAGACCGCAGGGATTGGCCTCGGCGGGTCTGGGTGTCGATGCAGGCATCGGCCGATCAGCTCACGGTGACAACTCGGGCCCTGCGGCCAGCCGGTTTCGCAGCCCACTTGCGCGGTTTGCGGGACGCTGTATGGCACGCCGGATGGCGTCCTCAGAGCCAATGAGCAGGACGTGTCGCCGTGCTCGCGTTACCGCGGTATAGAGCAGCTCTCGGGTCAGTAGGGGAGAGTCCGACGGGGGCACGACGAATGACACGCTGTCGAACTGGCTTCCCTGGGCACGATGGACGGTCATGGCATGCACGGTCTGCATGGCGTCCAGCCGGACGGGCGCGAAGAGCTTGGCCGCGGCACCGCGTGCGAAGGCAGCGCGTACGCCGTCGGGCGTCTCCACGATGACTCCGGTGTCGCCGTTGTAGAGCGACATCTCGTAGTCGTTGGCGGTGATCAGCAACGGCCGCCCCACATACCACTCGCCATCTTCGCCGTATCCGGGGATCGCATCGGCCAGCCAGCGCTCCACCTCCAAACCCCAGCGCAGCACCCCGTACGGCCCGCGCCGATGAGCGCACAGCAGCCGATGCCGGTCGAGAGCGGCCAGCGCCCCTGCGATGTCGCCGGATCTCGCTGCCTCCAGCATGGCGATGCCTGCGTCGCGAACCGGTGCTGTCATGGCAGCCAAAGCATGTGCCAAGGCCTCCGGAGGCGACGATTCAAGATCAACTTCTCGGAACTCGACATCGCTCGCGCCGGAACGGATGACTTCGATCGCCGCGTCGGCATCAGCGGCCCGGATGGCCCGCGCGAGCCTGTCGATCGCGCCGCCGAACCGCCAGGTGTGGGTGAGCTGCACAACCCCATGAACTGGCGCTGCGGCCGCGTCGGTGATCAGACCCAGTTCGACCAGGTGTCGTCCGAGTTGCACGTCAGGCGCGCCAGGAGCTCGCGCAATGTCAGCCAGCACAGCACCGGCCTCGACGGAGGAGAGCTGGTCTGGATCACCGACCAAGATCAGACGAGCGCTCGGCCGAACGGCCTCGAGCAGCCGCGCCATCAAAGTGAGGGACACCATCGACATCTCATCGACGATCACGACATCGTGCGGCAGCTGGTTGGTGGCATCGTGCCGGAACCGGCTTCGATTCGAGGGCAGCGAGCCAAGCAGCCGATGCAGGGTCGATGCCGTCAGCTCGCCCAAGCGGCGCTGATCCTCGGTTTCCAGCTGCGTTGTGGCGGCTCGCACCGCCTCCTCCAGTCGTGCGGCGGCCTTTCCGGTCGGCGCAGCTAGCGCAATGCGCAGAGCCTGCCCGGGCTGATCCCGCAACAAGGCCAGCAGCCTGGCAACCGTCGTCGTCTTGCCGGTGCCCGGGCTGCCCGCGAGGACGCTTACCCTGCCAAGTGCGCTGACGGCAGCTGCCAGCTGCTGGCTGTCGGTCTCGCCTGGTGTCAAGCCCTGGTGGTCGAACAGTCTCGACAACGCGACCGCCAGTCGTGAATGGTCGATTTCGGGCGGCGGTGCCGCGAAACGTCGCTGCAGCTGTACGCGGACCAGCTCCTCCTGCTGCCAATACCGCTCCAAATAGAGCAGACCGCCGGCCAGTCGAAGCGGGCGACCGCCGGGCTGGTCAGCACCACCAGCCACCAGCGGGCTCGCCTTGCAGGCAGCGATCCACTCCTCCGGCTCCGGCCACGGCAGCGTAGCCACGTCGATCACGGCCTCCACCTCATCGAAAGCTCTGGTCTGGACCGTTCGGAGATCAATGCAGACCGAGCCATGGCGGAGCGCGCGGACCGTCAAGGCGAGCGCGAGCCGGACCCGCTCGTCGACGTCTCGCCCGATCCGGCACACCACATCGGCGGTGTGCACGTCAGCCGGATTGAGAACTCCCGCCTGGTTGAAGACCGCGAGCAGACCCGCTGCTGCCTGGACTACCAGCGCGCGGTCGGCGACACCGACAGCCAGCTTGGATTGCACGGTCACGACAGCACTCCATCCAGGAGCGCGGAGAGCTCGACGACCAGCACCGGTGGTGGGCGCCAACCAAACACCCCACACGGCACACCATCCACGCGGGGAGTGTCCGCGCCAGCCATCCCGCGTACGAACAGATAGAGAATGCCGCCTAGATGGACCGCCGGATCATAGTTCGGCTGCCGCCAGCGGAGCATCCGGTGGACGGCAACGGCGTACAGCAGCGCCTGGAGGGGGTAGTGGGCGCTCATCATCGCAGCGGCCATCCGTGCCGGTGTGTAATCGCCGATCTTCAGCACCTCGCCGTCGAACGCGCCCAGCCAGTTCGTCTTGTAATCCACAACCAGGTAGCTGGGTGGCCCGTCTCCGCGCCGGATCCGGAGCACGGCATCGATGCTGCCGGTCAGGTAACCGCGCAGGGTCTGTGTGGCCAACGCGGGGTCGTCGAGCAGATTCGGGTATCGGGCCAGCGGGTCCGCCGGGGCAAGGTGCCGGCGCAGCAGCAAGCCCATCATGTCCAACGTGACGTCAGCGTTCGTTGTGTCGCCCCCACTGAGTGGATACTCAAAGCTCAGTTCGGCCAGCCGATCACCGCGTGGGATGTCACAGAGTCGTCGTTCGTCGGCGAGCGGTCCAAGTGGCGTACGGAAGGCTGGAAGCAGCCCACTGGCCAACGCATCGGCTGTCATCGCCGCGGCCGGACCTTGCGCCAGCGTCGCCGTACACGCCTCACGTAGCGCCGTGGGCAGGTCCGCGGCCGTGGCGTCGACACGCTCGAACACGGAGTGCACAGCGGTCCCAAACTCGACGCCCGACGGCAGCTCACGCATAGGCGACGGCTCATCAAGATCGCCTTCGGTCGGGGCGGCTCCGAGCCCGCCCGGCGTCCCGGCGCCGGCAGCAGACTCATCGTCCTCCCGCTTGAGGTCAGGCTCGCTGCCGACCGCTGGCGACGGCGTCTCCGCGCCATGCGCGGCGGCCGTGAGCGCGGAGTAGGACGTCCGGCGCCAGGCCAGATCGAGCTCGCGGTCGAAGCTGCGTACCTGCAGTACCGGTGGAGGCTCTGTGCTCGACCGCCACTGGGTGA
>DATHIJ010000559.1:0-3736 GCA_035489975.1 Propionibacteriaceae bacterium
CCGGACAGTCTCGGCGACGCTGCCGGCGCCCCTGCCCCCGTCGGCCACGAATTGCTCCACCGGACCGGGAGAGCGATTGAAGCCGATCACGCTGTGGCCGGCCTTGACCAGATGGCGGGACATCGGCCCACCCATGATGCCGAGGCCAATGAACGCAATCGTGCTCACAGTCGAATCACCTTCTCTTGCCGCAGCCAGCGGAGGCTGTCGATTGTGGTTGTGGTCGGGATGTACTCAAGCCCTACATAGCCCGAGTAGCCATTGGATTCGATCGTGCTGAGGTAGCGCTCGAGGTCAAGAGTGCCGGTGCCTGGTTCGCCGCGTCCGGGGTGGTCGGCGATCTGCACATGGGCGATCCGGTCGGCGTACACATCTAAAGCCGCGTCGATATTGTCGCCATTGTTGGCGAGGTGGAACAAGTCACACAGGAAACCGATGTTCGACGCGGCCACCCGATCGAGCACCGCGGCAACATCGCGGGCCGTCCGTAGTGGATATGGCTTCGGGCCACTGATGGGTTCGATCAAGATCGTCCCCCTAATCGCTGCCGCGGCTTTGGCCGCCAGCGTCAAGTTTTCCGTCGCAAGATCATCCTGCTGCTGGGGTGTCACATGGCTCACCCGATTCCCATACAGCGCATTGAAGGCGGGTACGCCGAGGGCTTCACCAATACCTATTGTGACGGCGATGTTGTCGCGGAACTCCTTCGACCGCGCCGGGATCGACAGCACCCCGCAATCAGCGCCGGCCAGGTCGCCGGCAAAGAAGTTCAGTCCAATCAGCCGAACGCCAGCCTCGCGTACAGCCGTTACAAACCTGTCGATCTCCGCATCCGGCGGCACCGGCTGATCCGGCCACGGCCACCAGAGCTCGATCGCGTCAAAGCCGGCAGCGCGGGCGGCTGCCGGGCGTTTCAGCAGCCCAACCTCGGTGAACAGGAGCGAGCAATTGGCCGCGTACGGCAACGGGTGGCCCATATGCCCATTCAGGTGCCAATCAACCTGGTACGTCAACTTCTCGTGGGCGCGTCCCACCACAAAAAGCACTTGTCATCTTGTTGCCGCCATGTGACAGGTGGGAGCATCGAGGCGTGGTAGTACAACACGACGTTCAGACCATTGCCTATCCGGCGCCCGGATCGCGTCCACGCAAGGGGACCGATGTCACTACGCCCCAGGTCATCGTGCTCTTCGGGGCAACAGGTGACCTTTCCCGCCGCAAGCTGCTCCCCGGCCTAGCGCATCTCGCCCTGTCTGCGCTGGCACCCGACATCCAGGTGGTGGGCACCTCGTTGGAGGACCTTACCGAGGACGAGTTCCGCAACTTCGCCAAAGAGGCGGTGACCGAGTTCAGCCACCACCCGTTGACAAAGGAGCACTGGGACTCCTTCGCTGAACGGCTCACCTACATCCCACAGTCGGCCGGTGCCGAGGGTCTCGGCAAGGCGGTTGGGGTCGCGGAGGAGAAGCTCGGTGGGCCTGGCGGCCGCCTGCACTATCTGAGTGTGCCGCCGGCCGCCGCGCCCAAGGTCATCAACACCCTCCGCGAGGCGAAGCTCGTGGAACGCTCGAGGGTCGTCATGGAGAAGCCGTTCGGCACCGACTTGCAGAGTGCGATCACCCTCAACGATCAGGTCCACGAGACGTTCAAGGAGCGGCAAGTCTTCCGGATCGACCACTTCCTGGGCAAGGAAGCCGCCCTGAACATCCTTGCCTTCCGCTTCGCCAACGGGCTGTTCGAGCCCATCTGGAACCGGAACTTCATCGACCACATCCAGATCGACATCCCTGAGACTTTGGGTCTGGATCGTCGGGCGGGCTTCTATGAGGTGACTGGCGCCTACAAGGACATGGTGGTGACACACCTATTCCAGGTCCTCGCATTTGTGGCGATGGAACCGCCCACTGCACTAGAACCGCGGGCAATTAGCGAGGAGAAGAATAAAGTCTTTCGCTCAATGTTGCCACTCGATCCACGCGAGGTCGTTCGTGGCCAGTACAGCGGCTATCGCGCGGAAGAAGGTGTCGCGCGCGATTCGGATACCGAAACTTTCATTGCTTTGAAATGCGGTATCGACAACTGGCGTTGGGCCGGGGTACCTTTCTACTGCCGGACCGGCAAGCGGATGGCCGAGGGCCTACGGATTATCTCGATTGCCTTCAAGGAGGCGCCCAAGAGCATGTTCCCCGTGGGATCGGGGGTCGGCTCGTCCGGTCCGGACCATCTTACTTTTGATCTTGCCGACGAGGCCAAAGTGTCTCTCTCGTTCTATGGCAAGCGACCTGGACCAGGTATGAAGCTCGACAAACTGAGCATGCAGTTCTCGACACACGAGACCGATCGGGTTGGCGAGATTCTCGAGGCGTACGAGCGGTTGATCTTGGATGCCATGCGCGACGATCACACGCTCTTCACTACTGCCGAAGGCATCGAAAGCTTGTGGGAGCGCTCCGAGCCGCTGTTGCAGGATCCGTCCCCGGTTCGCCCGTACGCCCCCGGGTCGTGGGGACCGAACTCCATTCACCAGCTGGTCGCACCGCATGCGTGGCGGCTGCCGTTCGAGCGGGCTTGGCGGGCCAAGAAGTAGTAGTGGCGATCACGAGCTAGCCGAGGCGCTCCAGTGCCCTCTCGTTACGGGCGATGCTCGGATCAGTCGGACGCTCGGCCTGCGTTGCCCGGCAACGGTATTGCCGGGCTGATCGCGGTTTTGCATTAAATGCTCGTGCGGCTACGGCTGCCGAAGGTAAAAAATACCTGTATGTTGTGCCAAATTCGTGAGAATCGCAACTGCGCGGATTGCAGACATTGGTGGCGAATTATCACGTATCAGCGAACGTGAGCTCTTGCCAAAATCGACGACATGTTGCGTCGCACCGACGATATGTTGCATGGCACGCGCCGTAATTCCCGATTCGTTTGGCACGTCCGCCAATACCAGCGAAATCACGCAGCTTCAGTTGACAGCCTTTGCTCGAGTCCCGCGTTCGGCTGGGGGAGTTTGATCGTGAGGAGCGCTTAGACGCAGGCGTGGAGGTCGAAGGCTCAAACCCGACGCGAGCCGTCGTGAGATGGCAAACGAGTGTCAATGGTCGCTGCAGACCCCGAGCGAGCCGCCCTGAGATGGGAAACGAGTGTCAAGACTCGCTTGCCTCATCTCGGCCTGGCGTTCCCGCGGAGACGCCTGCTGGGCGGGACGGTCGGCAGCGAGACCAGGGTGGTCTACGGGTGGAACGGCTGATCAGACTGGACGATGACGACCGTCATGCCGAGGTCCGAGCCAGACTCGTGGCTCTCTCCCGGTGCCCAGCTGAACACGTCGCCGGCAACGGAAGGATGCCTGACTTGATCTTGGCCGGCAACCCAGCCAGACCAGCTCAGCACAGTGGACAGCTGCCAAAGGCGACCGGTGTGACGACCGAGCACCGATGCGGGGTTGTAGTGGGCAATGTGGGTCCTGCAAGCGGGGTCGTCACGTCTCAGGAGCTCCTGCATCTTGACACCTGTCGAGGACCACTCCGTGATCTGATGCAGCTCCAGGCCGATGCGCAACACATCTGCCATTCTCAAGGCGCGGACCCTAGAGGGTCAGCCGGCCCGAAAAGGGCTGCGGGTGTTCAGGATTGCGGCGACGCCATCAACTCGGCGGCGAGTGCCCTTGCCTCCCCTTCGGTCAGTCGGCCGTCGGCAATCGCGGCATCGAAACGGCGGTGGAGCATTGCTCCCGGAGGAAGCACTG
>DATHIJ010000560.1:0-4057 GCA_035489975.1 Propionibacteriaceae bacterium
AAGCCGGGACGCTTCACCGTGGCGCAGGCCAAGGCGGTAGCGAACAAGCCACCAGCAATACCGACGTATCCAGCCAGCACCAGCCGAAGCTCCGCGGGAAGGCTAGCGCCGGAACCCGGCACATACGGCTCCGGCGGCGCCTGCCCGGCCACCCCAGCGGCTACAGCCTTCCCCGCGGCGCCGCAGACCGCGGTGTCGCTGACCGTACCGGCCACTGTGTCCGCCACCACCGTGTCCGCCACCACCGGCGGCTGCCCAACAATCGGAGCCCCGCACCCAGAGCACACCCGAGCCGTGACGGCGGCCTCCGCCCCGCACTCACGACACCTCATCTGCACCCACCCAACCGCCAACGCACAGAGTGACACCACACCCGCCGTGAACCGCCACGGATCATCACGCCAGGCCCGCCGAGCTGGGCCACGACACCTTCGGGACCCCATACCATCGCTAAACACCACCCCTCACCAGGCAGTCTGCACCTCGGCCCAGATTGATTGAGGGTCCTACTCAGACTTGGTCGTCATAGTAGGGCGGTCCAAGATCCTGCGGCCTGCTTGATATCGGCCTCGGTGGCAAAACGTACCTCCAGATTCCCTATTCGATCGGACTCAGACGTCAGAACAAACGAAGGAAGCCGATGGGGAGCCCAATCGTGCGGTCCAGCGACAATTGTTGACAGTGCTCGAAGTGCACGGCTGACTTTGGATACCCGCGCAGCATCGTCAAGAGAGCCCGTGAAAGACAGCCGAGACCACAGCGGGCAAATCCCGAGAAGCATGAAGGAGGGAATGAAACACGTCACCAGCGGCAACACCCTGCGTAGAGGACCTATCTGCTGTTGATCGGCGCGCACTGACCGAGATGCTGGTGGCAAGATCATCATCGAGCGGCACCCGAGCAAGATCGACAAGGACGCCAGGCGCCACTACCTCATCCGCGCCATCCCTTACCAAGATCCTCAGCAAGAGGCTGAGCGGCTCAAGGCAGTGCACGAGGCGCGGGTCAAGATCGTCCCCAGGGTCTGGCACACAATCAACAGAATTCCCACGAAGAAATTCTGGGAACGCGGTCCGTGACTAGACCATCGGTCACCAGCTCACCTGAGAGGGCCCCACCGCTGATCACGCGGATCGGAGGAACTCCAGTGCCTCACCGCCGATCCGTGCCGCATCCTCGATATCCAGAACCGGGTAGACGGTGAAGTCGAAGAACGCACTGAAAATGCCAGTGTCCCGCGCGATCAGTGCCGGATCGTCTGTCTCCACGACGGCGAAACCACCAGGGCCGTCTATCCGCCCCAAAAACTGCAAGTACGTCGTGCCCTCGGCGGGCGACCACTTGCCGAAGACCTGTAAGGATCGCGCCTGGATTTCCTCCGTCGCGTTCGAGCGGGATTGCCAAGAGACGACGTACTTCATGCTGGACCTCCGGTCGAGAACGGGCGGATCCAATCCGCCCTGCGGTCCCTCCGCAGTATCACGCAAGCACCAACCCGACTCACCGTCAATGACCTAGACCGTCGGGGGGAAGTCCTACCTACCGGGAAGCACCTTTAAGCGCTCAAATCCCTTGCGCACCGGCTGTGGTGGCATGTTTGAAGCTGGCAACGCCGGAACTTACGCGCGGACTCCTCAGAATTTCTTGGCGCGCCGACCCGTCCCCAGAATTAACGACCCCAACCGGCCGCTGGGTCGCCCCAACGGTTGCACATTCTTCGCGGGCTCTCGGATCTCGAAGACTGATCCCGACGGTACGCAGAAGAACGCCATTGAACGGGGCGGTTCGATCGAGGTGTTTCCGGACGCGGAGCTGGCAATGGGCCGCGCTGAATACATCCAGGGCGTCCTTAAGAACAGCGGGTTGGGGCACAGTATGACTACCCACGCGGACCTGTTCTGCGGGTCACGGGTAACCTCAGCCCAAGCAAGGCTGCTCCAAGACTATGAGGCGGCACTCGGCTAACGGGCCCCCGGCCGGCCCCCTGCCGCTCAACAGAGTTCCAGCCCCCGATTGATCACCGGACTTATGCTAATTTTTGCTCCCGGAATGTTCGGGTCCGGTGCCCATATTCGATCGATTTCGGGAAGTTCCGGGTGGTGAGCCATCGCTGTTCCGTTCACCGCATAGCGCTTTCCCTCGGGATCCATGAAGATGACCGAGTGCTGCTCGCACGAAACCACCCCAGCCTCCACTGTTAATGGCCACCGCTTCCCAAAATCATCACGGCTGAGAAACCCAGGCTCCGATCGCAACTTCGCATAGGGATCCTCATCGCGTTTCGCCGAGGGGACGGGTCGAGTTTTTGTCGTTCTCGGCTTGCGGTGACTGCGATGCCCGGGTGGTTTCCTCAGTGCTGGAAGCGGTGACGATGAGGGCCCCACAGCTCACGAGCCAGATTGGCATCACGGCCAAAATGACCAGCAACACGATCAGCCCCGTCCGCCGCTTCTTCGGGGGCTGTGGTGGCCGGCCGTACAGGGTCTGAGGCTACGGTCCCACAGCCCGAGGCATGGCGGACGGTGGTCATTGGTGGGCTCCTGTTGTGGTGAGGCTGGCTCGCGGTGCGGTTTTCATGGACTCGAAGACTCCAAGCTGGCGGTACCGTCTCATTGCGGATCTGCGCCTGCTGTGAGGCCGCTGTGTAAAGGCTGTGAGCTTATGATCATGTGGGCGCTTCGTTGGCCTCGATCAGTTCGATCGTCAGCGGGTACATGGCCGTTGATCTGCACGCGGGCAGCCTGCTAAGGAGTGGAGGCAAGCGAGCCAAGGCGCTAGGTGCGTGCGCCCGCGTGCGTGTTGTGTGGCACGCTGCGTGCAGCCCGTAGTGCGCGCCGCGTGCGTATTTGGGATGGGCACGCGAAGAGATTCTGGGGCTCCGGGTCCGTCCGTAATGCTCGGCGTGGAGCGGACACCGTGCCGAGGGCCGCTTCTAGCCGCCGCTTGCTCTGTGGAGCCTGCTGGCGATAGCTACATCGGCGTGGTCCATCGCTTCGATCTGCTGGAGGAGCGTCATCAGATCGAAGTAATGGCGGAGCGCCTTCAGTTTCCCGTCCTCGACATCGATCACCTCGACCGCCTTGAGCGTGATGCGCTTGTTCGACGGCGGCAACTCCTGACCGTCGGGCGTCGCGATCGGGCCGCTCTGCGTGCCCTCCCAGGTGATCTCGATCGCCACGGTGTTCCCGCCCGTGGTTATCCCGGTGATGGTGCCGCGCTCGTCCGGGAACGCTCGCTTCCAGGCCTGCGCTGCCGCGACCCGGGCATCTGCCCCATCAATGCGCCGCTGCGTACCGAGCTCCTCCTCGTAGAAGTCGTCGGCGAGAAGCGAGCGAAGGCGGTCGAAGTCACCGGCGTTGTAGGACTCGATGCTCTCGCGAGCCAGGTCTTCTGCGCTTTGGGCCATTTGGCCTCCCCTCGTGGTGGGCTCTGGGTCCAAGCTAGCGCTCCGTCGTGATCGGCTGAATGCCCGGGGGCGCGTTCCGGGGGAACGAACCTATCCGCTAATGGCGCGGCGGGTGTGTTGGCCACCAGGGCGTCACGACGGCCGTTACCTCACAACCCCATCACCGTCGAGACTCGTCGAACCTGACGGCATGCCGACCCGGGCGGGAGCGCAGGTTCGAATCCTGCCGGGGGCGCCCTGGTGGCCATCGCTTCTTCCTTATGTGGTGGGGTACGTGCAGACGGCAAGGACCGAACTGTGCGGGCCCTGATAATGCGTACCGCCGTTGTGTTGTCAAGATCCGCGGAGCCAGCCTCGTCGGATGCGGCCTGATCGAACCACGATTCATCGAAGACGAAGCCGTACGACGGCACCGGCTTTCCCAGACCAGTGAGAGCGAGACGCAGACGATCTCTGCGATCCTTGTCGGGCGCGTTCGCTACTTCCGTCAGGGTGGTATGCAACATCGTGGCCGAAGGCCAGATCGCCCCGTTACCCCACAACCCCAACAGCGCGCGGACCGTAGCTTGCGACCAGGAGCGCGCACCCTGCGCAGTCGGCACAGCGTCCTTGTTCAGGTCGCGAGACGAGGTCCGCAGCCTGCTCCGCACG
>DATHIJ010000561.1:0-3538 GCA_035489975.1 Propionibacteriaceae bacterium
GTGGTGCCTGGCCTGCAATTGGCGGCGCCGCGCGACGGGGTGCGGTTCCGCGAAGCCTTGGCCCGGTCTCTTGCCATCGAGGACGCGCCGAGCGTGCTCCGCTTCCCCAAGGACGTGGTACCGCCGGATCTTCCGGCGGTCGACCACTTAGACGGCATGGACATCCTGCTCCGGACCGAGCAGCCGCGGGTGCTCGTCGTCGCTCTGGGCCAGCTTGCCGGAACGGCGGTCGCGGTGGGGGAGCGGTTGTCTGACCAGGGGATTGGCGTGACGGTCGTTGACCCCGTCTGGGCGTTGCCGGTCAAACAGGCGCTCGTTGCACTTGCCCGCGATCATGATCTTGTGATCACGATCGAGGACAACGGGGTGGTCGGGGGCTACGGATCGCGGCTGGCGCAAGAGCTGCGCTCTGGCGGCGTCGACACCGCAGTCCGGGAGTTCGGAATTCCGCAAGAGTTCCTGCCCCATGGCGGCCGCGCCCAGCTGCTCGAGGAAATCGGCCTCACCCCGCAAGCGATTGCCCGCTACGCCGTCGAGGCGGTGGTAATGGCCGATGCAGCTTTGGAGCAGCCGGTCAGCGAGGCTGAGTCGGAGCGCTGACGCTCAGACGCGCACGATCGTGTGCACGCCTTCTCATGCTGCGGCGACGCTCGCAACACCTGGCGGCAGCAAGCGGCGGCCCAGCACACGGTCCGAAACGCCCTGCCGGTCGAGGTATGGCGTGATGCCGCCGAGATGGAACGGCCAGCCCCCACCGAGGATCAAGCACAGATCGATATCCATCGGCGCTGCGACCACTTCTTCGGCCAGCATGAGACCGATCTCCTCTGCCAGAGCGTTCAACACCCGCTCCCGTGCCTGTTCGGCGGTGCTCGGCTTGTTGCCTACCTTGAACAGTTTCGCCGTCTCCTCGCTGACGTACGGCTCGCCGTCGGGTGTCCAGTCGTAGATGCCCGGCCGCTCTGAAGCCACCAGCGCCCTGAGGTTGGCCGAGACGGGGAACCGATCCCCGAACGCCGAATGAAGGTTCTCGAGCACATGCAAAGTGACCGCGGGACCGACCAGTTGCAGCAGCGCGTACGGCGACATGGGGAAGCCGAGCGGCCGCAGCGCAGCATCGGCGACCTCAACTGGCGTGCCCTCATCGACTGCAGCGAAGATTTCCGCCAGCAGCCTGAGCAGCAGCCTGTTCACCACGAAGCCTGTCGCGTCCTTGACCAACACCGCGTTCTTCCTCAACGTCTTGGCGATCGCGAATGCCGTGGCCAGGGTGTCGTCGTCGGTCGCCGGACCACGAACGATCTCAACCAGCGGCAGCACGGCTACCGGGTTGAAGAAATGGAAGCCGACCACTCGCTCGGGGTGATCAAGATCTGCTGCCATCTGCGCGATGGACAGCGAGGAGGTGTTGGTGGCAAGCACGCAGCCTGAGGAGACATGCTTTTCAAGATCGGCGAAGACCTGCTTCTTGATCGACATCTCTTCGAAAACGGCCTCGATGACGAAGTCGCAGTCGGCGAAGTCGATCAACTGTGTGGTGCCCGAGATCAGCGCCCGCAGTCGATTCGCCTCGTCAGGCGAGATCCGCTGCTTGCCGAGCAGCCTGTCGATCTCAGCAGCGACGGACCTCAATCCCTTGTCGACCCGCTCCTGGTCAAGATCGGTGATCACTACTGGCACGTGCAGCCGTCGCAGGAACAGCAAGGCGAGCTGGGTGGCCATGAGCCCAGCGCCGACAATGCCAACCTTGGTTACCGGTCGGGCCAAAGCGGAATCAGGGGCACCGGCGGGCTGGCGTGCCCGCTTCTGGACAAGGTCGAACGCGTACAGGCTCGCTCGCAGTTCGGGAGCCATGATCAGATCTGCGAGTGCTTCGTCCTCGGCTGCGTACGCTTCGGCTCGGGTCGAAGTCCTTGCTGCCGCCATCAGCTCAAGGGCCCGATAAGGCCCGGGAGCGGCGCCGAAGACCCTACTGTCAACGAATCTGTGGCCTTCGGCCAACGTCTCGTTCCAGGATTTTCCGCGGTCGACCTCCGGCCGCGTCACGGTTAGCGATCCAGCGACGACCTGACCCGCCCAGTCCAGGGAGCGAGCCAGGAAGTCGGCGCCGTCGAAGATCGCATCGGCCAGGCCCAACTCGTACGCCTGAGGGCCGGTGAGCATCTTGTTCTGGTTGAGCGGGTTCTCGATGATCAACTGGACAGCACGCTCGGCACCGATCAAGTTGGGGACCAGGAATGCGCCGCCCCAACCCGGGACTAGGCCCAGGAAGCATTCGGGCTGAGCGATCGCTGAGGCCGCGGCGGACACCGTCCGGTAGTGGCAATGCAGGGTGAGCTCAAGGCCACCGCCCAGCGCCACCCCGTTGATGAAGGCGAAGGTCGGCACCCGGGATGTGAGGAACTTGTCAAACACGGCATGGCCAATCCGCGCGATGGCCAGGGCCTGGTCGCGGTCGACGATCTTGGTGAACTGGGTAAGATCGGCGCCCGCCGCAAGGACGAAGGGCTTGCCGGTGACCGCAATTGCCACCACGTTGTCTCGCGCGAGTGCGGCGTCGAGAGCCCGATTCAGTTCTCCGAGACCTCGCGAGCCCAAGGTGTTGGGGCGGGTGTGATCACGCCCGTTGTCTAAAGTGATCAACACCGCAGTCCCGGAGCTATGCGGCAGCTTGATGTCCCGGCTCAAGGCCCGGGTTACAACCTCCCCCTCGCTGCCAGCCGAGGTCTCGGCAATCAGCTGTTCCAGTTCCTCGGCCTTCACCTTGCCCCTTCCGCCGAGAAGTGCGGGTTCTCCCAGATCACTGCGCCGCCCATGCCGAGACCAATGCACAGCGTGGTGAGCCCGTAACGGACTTCGGGATGCTCCCGGAACGCGCGCGCCAGGTGAATCATCAGTCGCACCCCGGAGCTGGCGAGTGGATGGCCGAGAGCGATCGCGCCGCCATAGGGGTTGAGCCGCGGATCGTCAGCAGTGAGCCGGAAGTGATCGCAGAATGCAAGCACCTGAACGGCGAACGCCTCGTTGATCTCATACGCGCCAATGTCATCAATCGACAGACCAGCCTTCGCCAGTGCCTTCTCCGTCGCCGGAATCGGTCCAACTCCCATGACCTCAGGGTCCACGCCGGCGAATGCAAACGAGACGAGCCTCATCGCAACCGGCAGACCGAGCTCGGCTGCCACACTTTCGGCTGCCAGCAGGCACGCTGTGGCTCCATCATTCAGTCCCGCCGCGTTGCCTGCCGTCACACGTCCATGCGGCCGGAAGGGGGTTTTGAGCTGCGCCAACGCCTCGACTGTGGTGCCTGGTCGCGGCTGCTCATCGGCGACCGCCAACCCCCAGCCGAGCTCGGAGTCTCGGGTTGCGACATTGACCAGTGACTCCTGGATCACACCCTGTTCGTAGGCACGCTGCACTCGCTGCTGGCTGAGCGCCGCGAAGGCATCCGCTCGTTGCTTGGTGATATCAGGGAAGCGATCATGAAGGTTCTCCGCCGTCGATCCCATGATCAACGCTGACTGGTCGACGAGCTTCT
>DATHIJ010000562.1:0-2718 GCA_035489975.1 Propionibacteriaceae bacterium
ATGCGGGTGGAGCCTGTCCAAGCCTGCGGCCCGTGCGCCCTTGGCCTACGCGCCCTTCGACGAGCTCAGGGCGCAGACCGGCAGGCTCAGCCGCCGAGGAAGGGGGCGGGCTACTTACGCTGGGCCTGGTAGTACGTGATCAGCGCTTGCGTCGAGGAGTCTTGTTTGGCCAAGGCCTCCTCGTCGCCGCCGACGGCTGGAGTGACCTGGAGCGCGAGCTGCTTGCCCAGCTCGACACCCCACTGGTCGAAGCTGTCGATGCCCCACACCACGCCCTGGGTGAAGGTGATGTGCTCGTACAGGGCGATCAGTTGGCCCACCACCGACGGCGTCAGCGCTGGGGCCATGATCGAGGTGGTCGGTCGGTTCCCCGGGAATACCCGTGCGGGCACGATCGCTTCGGGAGTTCCCTCGGCACGGACCTCGTCGGCTGTCTTGCCGAAGGCTAGGGCTGCCGTCTGGGCGAAGAAGTTCGCCAGGAAGAGCTCGTGCACGTCGTTGTCGCCGTCGACTAGCGGGTGCGCCGGGTTGGCCACGGCGATGAAGTCGGCAGGAATCAGCTGGGTGCCCTGATGGATCAGCTGGTAGAAGGCGTGCTGGCCGTTCGTACCCGGCTCGCCCCAGAACACCTCGCCGGTTTCGGTGGTCACCGGCGAACCGTCGTAGCGCACCCCTTTGCCGTTGGACTCCATGGTGAGTTGCTGCAGATATGCGGCGAACCGGTGCAAGAGCTGTGCATATGGGAGCACCGCGTGGCTTCTGGCCTTGAAGAAGTTCACGTACCACACGTTCAGCAGACCCATGAGGACAGGTACGTTGCTGGCGACCTCTGTCTCGGCGAAGTGCCGGTCGATGGCATGGAATCCCGCCAGGAAGTCCGCGAAGTTGGCTGGTCCGATAGCGACCGCAACCGAGGTACCGATTGCCGAATCGACTGAATATCGGCCGCCGACCCAATCCCAGAAGCCGAAGGCGTTCTCCGGGTCGATGCCGAACGCGGCCACCTTGTCGAGCGCAGTGGACACCGCAACAAAATGCTTGGCAACAGCGGCGTTGGCGGCCTCCTCGCCGGCTTCGATGGCTCCGGACTCGCGAAGCGCCTCGAGCAGCCAGCTGCGCGCCAGGCGCGCGTTGGTCAGCGTCTCCAACGTGGTGAAAGTCTTGGAGGCAACGATGAAAAGCGTCGTTTCCGGGTCAAGATCCTTGGTCTTCTCCGCCACGTCAGTCGGGTCGATGTTGGAAACGAATCGCGCCTGCAGCCCGGGTTTCACGTACGGTTGGAGCGCCTCGTACACCATGACCGGACCAAGATCGGATCCACCGATCCCGATGTTCACGACCGTGGTCATCGCTTTGCCGGTGACACCTACCCATTCGCCGTTACGCACCTTGTCGGCAAAGGCGTACACCTTGGCGAGCACCTTGTGTACCTCGGGGATGACATCGGTCCCGTCAACGACCAGGCTGGATCCTTCGGGCGTACGCAGCGCGGTGTGCAGCACTGCACGGTCCTCGGTGACATTGATGTGTTCCCCGGAGAGCATGGCATCCCGGCGTTCCACCAAACCCACCTGGTCAGCAAGATCAACGAGGGCACTCAGGATGTCGGCGTTGATCAAGTTCTTGGAGAGATCGACGTACAGATCGCCTGCTGTGAATGTGAACGATTTCGCCCGAGACGGATCGGCGGCGAACCAGCCCCGCAGATCAGGTTGCAAAGACTCGTAAAGGGCCGTCAACCTTGCCCAGGCCGGGGTTGTCGTCGGATCTACGGGCTCGCTCATGGGTTCCCCCTCGTCATTCGGCAGCTCTTTGGGACCTGCTCGCGCAATGCCGACGCTCGCAGCTCTGGTATGCAGGTCACACTACTGAGCCGGACTCGCTCACCTCAATCACCTGCGCCACTGGGCCGGCACCGCTGGACAGTTCGGTAGCGTGCGGCACATGGATCCGCGGCTGGCCAGGTCCCGTCCCGAGCCAGCCCGTGCCTACGCGCCGGGCGAGTCGGAGTTCCGTACCGACCTAGAGCGCATTCGGTTCGCGAGCGCCTTCTCACGGCTTGCCGACGTCACGCAGGTGGTCAGCTCGATGGCGACCAGCGGAGTCGTACACAACCGGCTCACCCACACGATCAAGGTGACAGCAGTCGCTCGAGCGATTGCTGTGCGACTACTCCGCACTCAAGATCAAGATCTACTTCATGGTCTCGGCGATCTTGATCATGTCGTGGTGCAGGCGGCGGCGAACGCTCATGATCTTGGCCACCCGCCGTTCGGCCACTTGGGCGAGCGCGTTCTTGATCGATTGGCACGAGAGCGGTTCGGGCTGGCGGACGGTTTCGAGGGAAACGCTCAAACATTCCGGGTACTCACCGAGCTGGAGGTGCTGGGACCAGGCGACGAGGGGCTCAACCTCACCGCAGCGACTCGCGCCGCGGTGCTGAAGTATCCCTGGGCCTGCTTCGCCTATCCCGATCCGCACCCTACGGACTGGCCTATCCCCCCGCGCGGCGCCGGGCACTCGAGCGGCACCGGAGCAGCGAAGTTCTCTGCCTACATCATCGACCTGCCGCAGATGCTCGCCGCGCTTTCGGCATTTCCCGAATTGCCACCCGGCCGGCAAACGTTGGAATGCTCGGTGATGGACCTCGCTGATGACATCGCGTACTCCTTGCACGACCTCGAGGACTTTCATCGTTCGGGCGTACTTCAATTCTCT
>DATHIJ010000563.1:0-2845 GCA_035489975.1 Propionibacteriaceae bacterium
CGCTTTCCTCCACCCGCTGGTCTTGCAGCGAATGCCAATGTCACGGCCGAAACCTATGGTGAGGCAGCGGCAGACTTCGAGGGTTTCTGGGCCAAGCAGGCCAAGCGACTGAGCTGGCAAACTGAACCGACCCAGGTTCTCGACTGGAGTAACCCGCCGTTCGCCAAGTGGTTCACTGATGGCGCTCTGAACGCCGCGTACAACTGCGTTGATCGGCACGTCGAGGCAGGGAACGGAGACCGTGTCGCCTTCTACTTTGAAGGCGAGCCAGGCGACACCCGTGTGATCACCTACGCGCAGCTGGCCCGGGAGGTCAAACAAGCAGCGAACGCACTCCTGGAGCTCGGCGTGAAGGCCGGTGATCGAGTAGCGATCTACTTGCCGATGATCCCAGAAGCGGTCGTCGCGATGCTCGCCTGTGCCAGGATCGGCGCGCCGCACACTGTGGTTTTCGGCGGGTTTTCCTCAGACGCGCTCTACTCGCGGGTTATCGACTGCGGCGTCGGGATCGTGATCACTGCTGACGGTGGTTACCGCCGGGGCACCGCGTCAGCGTTGAAACCGGCAGTCGACGAAGCGCTGAAATACGGCTGCGACGTACGCAACGTGCTAGTCGTCCAGCGGACCAAGCAGGACGTGCCTATGACTGAAGGTCGCGACCTGTGGTGGCACGAATTCGTGGGCAAGCAGTCCGAAGAGCACGTCTGCGAGTCCTTCCCCGCCGAGCACCCGCTTTATGTCATGTACACCTCGGGCAGCACAGGCAGGCCAAAGGGCATCTTGCACACCACGGGCGGTTACCTGGTCGGTGTCGCATACACCCACTGGGCGGCCTTCGACCTGAAGCCGGAGACTGACATCTTCTGGACGGCTGCGGACATCGGATGGGTGACCGGGCATTCCTATTTGGTGTACGGGCCACTGGTGAACGGCGCCACATCGGTCATGTATGAGGGGACGCCCGATACGCCCCACAAGGGCCGCTGGTGGGAGATCATCGAGAAGTACCAAGTGACGATCCTGTATTGCGCACCGACGGCGATCCGAACCTTTATGAAGTGGGGCGCCGACATTCCTGAGAACTTCAATCTGTCCTCACTGCGGATCCTCGGAACTGTAGGTGAGCCGATCAATCCCGAAGCCTACGTCTGGTATCGGCATTACATCGGCGGCGATCGTACGCCGGTAGTGGACACCTGGTGGCAAACCGAAACCGGCATGCACATGATCTCCCCAATGCCGGGAGTGACGGCTGGTAAGCCGGGAGCAGCAATGAAAGCTGTTCCCGGGGTCGAGGTTGAGGTGGTGAACGACGAGGCCGCGCCCGTACCGAACGGATCTGGTGGTTATTTAGTGGTCACGAAGCCTTGGCCGGCGATGCTCCGCACCATCTGGGGTGATGATCAGCGGTATATCGACAATTACTGGTCACGCTTTCCAGGCCTGTATTTCGCCGGCGACGGGGCGAAGAAGGACGAGGACGGTGACATCTGGCTGCTGGGTCGCGTAGATGACGTCATGAACGTCTCGGGGCACCGGATGTCCACGACCGAGATCGAATCGGCGCTGGTGTCGCACCCTAAGGTCGCTGAGGCCGCCGTTGTGGGGGCGAACGATCCGATGACCGGTCAGGCCATCGTGGCGTTTGTGATCTTGCGAGCCGATGCGGGCGAGGCCGGTCCCGAGGTCGTAGCGGAGCTGCGGGCCCATGTTGCGAAGGAGATCGGCGCGATTGCCAAACCGCGGCAGATCATGGTGGTTGAGGAGCTGCCGAAGACCCGTTCGGGCAAGATCATGCGCAGATTGCTTCGTGACATCGCCGAGAACCGAGAACTGGGCGATGTCACCACCCTGACCGACTCCGCCGTCATGACCTTGATCAAGGAGAACCTGGAGACAGTCAAGGCCGCCGAGGACTAGCGGCGCCGCCTAGGCCAGAGCGGGCGTGCGCTCGACGAAGATCCAAAGATGCTGGCGGTCGCGTCACTGGACCTGTCGAAGGATGCGATTTTCGGGTAAACGTCCATAGCAGGTAGGTAGGCTCACCGTTGACGAGAGGAGCAGACGTGGCTGATCTTGCAGTTGGAGACATCGTCAAGAACATCACCGACGACGTGAAGTTGCTGGTGCAGGACCAGATCGAGCTGGCGAAGGCCGAACTCACACCCGCTGCGAAGCAGGGCGGGGCCGGACTCGGCCTGTTTGGGGCCGCCGGCTACTTCGCGCTCTCAGCGACGATCTTGCTCTATTTCGCTGCCGCCTGGGGCCTAGTGGCAGCAGGCCTGCCGGAGTGGCTCGCGTTCTTGATCGTGGGCGCGGCGCTGCTGCTGATCTCCGGCACCCTCGCTGGAATCGGGTACCTGATCGTCAGGAAGATCAAAGGCCCGGACCGCACCATCGCCCAGGCCAATCAGTCAGTTGCCGAGGTGAAGGCTGCCGCAGAACGCGCTGTGGCGGCAGCCAACGCGCCGCAGATCGAAGGCCAGGTGGTACCGCCTAGAGAGCTCACCTGACGGCCTTCGCACGGGCAACCAGCGCAGGTACGTGAGCCGTTCGCGGTGGCAGGGGCCGGCGTGCGCGACATCCTGCTCGATGGGCCGTGGCGTCATCGTGATATCGCGGCTAACGGGATTAGGTTCCACGTTGCACTGGGAGAGCAGTTCAGTCCTCGCCGACCGCTGGTGGTACTGCTGCACGGATTCGGCGAATTCTGGTGGGCATGGCATCACCAAATACCTGCGCTGGATGCAGCCGGCTTCAGCGCGGCCGCCATGGATCTGCGCGGCTACGGGGCAAGCGACAAGACCCCACGCGGGTACGACCCGCACACCACCGCCTTCGATGT
>DATHIJ010000564.1:0-3771 GCA_035489975.1 Propionibacteriaceae bacterium
TCCTACCCCTGGTGGCGGTTCGTTTTGTCGTTCGCCTTCGCAGCATTCGTCTTCAGTGCGATCGTGGCCGCCATCGTCCACTACACGATGGGTGGATTGCGGTTCAGCGGCCCACGTCGCGGCGGCAGCACGGCCGCTCAAGCTCACCTTTCGATCCTGGTTGGCCTGGCGGTGCTGGTGAAGGGTTTCAGCTATTGGTTTGATCAGTACGAGCTGGCGATCGAACGCTCCAACCGGCTTTTCACCGGCATTTCCTACACCGCGGACAACGCGACCGTGACCGCCAAGATGATCTTGGCCATTATCGCCGGCATCTGTGCGCTGCTGTTCTTTGCCAACGCGGTGTTGCGCCGCTGGATCGTGCCGACCATAGGCCTGGTCCTATTGCTGCTATCGGCCATTGTGCTTGGGCTGGTCTACCCGGGCGCTGTGCAGTACTTCAGCGTTCGACCCGACGAGCCGGACAAGGAGCGCAGCTACATCCTGGCCAATATCGAGGCGACCCGCGCGGCCTACGGCGTGGACCAGGTGGAGATCACCGACTACTCGGCGAAAACGACGGCCACAGCGGGTCAGCTGCGGGCTGACGCCGAGGCGTTGCCGGGAATCCGGCTGATCGACCCGAATGTCGTTGGGCCGGCGTACGAGCAGCTGCAGCAAGTCCGGGGCTACTACTCATTCCCCAAGATCTTGGACGTGGACCGCTACACCATCGCCGGCAGGGAGACCGATGCGGTTGTGGCTGTCCGGGAGATGGATCTGGGCGGTATCGAGGACAACTGGAACAACCGAAAGACCGTCTACACCCACGGCTACGGCCTCGTTGCCGCGTACGGCAACCGACGGCAGTCCGGCGGTGAGCCGGACTGGATCGCCAAGGACATTCCGCCGACCGGCCAGATCGAGGAGCATGAGCCGCGCATCTACTTCGGTGAGCTACACGGCCAACGGCCCGACCAGTACTCCATCGTCGGCGCACCAGCCGGCACCCCGCCCATTGAGCTGGACACGCCGGGCGGCGGTGAGGGTGGGAACCCCAAGACCTACACCTACACCGGCAAAGGTGGGGTCGAGGTCGGCAACCTCTGGAATCGGCTGCTCTACGCCGCCAAGTTCGCCGATGTCAACATCTTGCTCTCCGATCGTGTCAACTCGGCGTCGAAGATCATCTACGATCGCACGCCGCGGGAACTGGTGCAGGGCGCCGCGCCTTGGCTGAAGGTCGACGGGGATGCTTACCCGGCTGTCGTCGACGGCCGGATCGTGTGGATTGTCGACGGCTACACGACATCGAATTCGTACCCGAACAGCGAGCGAGTGAACCTGAATCAGGTGACATCCGACGCGCAGACCAGCGCTGGCGGTCCAGTGGTGGCCCAGGCGCAGGACGATGTCAACTACATGCGGAACTCGGTGAAGGCCGTGGTCGATGCATACGACGGCGCGGTCAAGCTTTATGCGTGGGATGAGAACGATCCGATGCTGAAGGCCTGGACACAGGCGTTCCCGGATGTGGTGCAGCCGAAGTCGGCGATTTCGCAAGATTTGCTGGACCATCTGCGTTACCCGCAGGACTTTTTCAAGGTGCAGCGGCAGGTTCTGGCGCGGTACCACATGACCAACCCGGACAACTGGTACCAGCGGTCAAGCCTGTGGGATGTGCCCAACGATCCTGTCGCCGGCGCGTCCTCCCAGACCAAGGAGTCGCCGTTCTACTTGTCGGTGAAGTGGCCTGGCGATGAGAACCCAATCTTCTCCCTGACCAGCTCCTATGTGCCTGACAAGCGCTCCAACCTCGCCGCCTACATGGCGGTCAACGCCGACGCCAGCCATCCCGAGTACGGCCGGATGCGCATCCTGCAGATGTCGGACACAACCCAGATCGATGGGCCGGGACAATCGTTCAACGCTATGACAACCAACGAGACGGTGGCCGACAGGCTCCGGCCCTTCCTGAACCAAGGCGCTGCCAGCGCAACCTTCGGCAATCTGCTCACACTGCCCATGGGCGGCGGCTTGCTCTATGTGACCCCCGTCTATACCCAGCGTCAGGGCAGTACCGGCTCCTATCCGGCGCTTCGTTTTGTGGTGGTCCGCTTCGGCCAATCGGTCGGGATTGGGGACACCTTGCAGCAAGCGCTGGACCAGGTGTTCCAGGGAAGCTCCGGTGGCACGACCGATGAAGGCAGCACCGCCGATGGAGAGAAGCCGTCGGGAAAGGCCGACAACCCGGCCGCCACAAGGGCGCTCAATGAGGCGGCTGCGGCGTTCGAGGCCGCAGACAAGGCGCTCACCGCAGGCGATCTTGGGACGTACCAGAAGAAGATGCAGGAGGCCAACGCTGCGGTGAAGCGGGCGCTGCGTGCTCTTGGTGGCTGAGGTTTGTTCTAGAGTGCGTTAGGCAGTAGGGGACCGGACTTCGAGATCGGGGAAACCTGTTGCGCGGAGCGGTTCCGCCAGCCGCTCGGCGTCCCCGACGACGACTAGGGTCAGTTCGTCCGGATCGACGACTGACCGGTAGGCCTCGGTAGCGGCTTCGGGTGTCACCGAACGCAGCAGCGCCAGGCTCCGGTCGACGTAGTCGTCAGGAAGTCCGGCGAGAACCTGGGTGGCGGCCTGATCAGCGACCCCGTCGGCGGTCGCGTAACGCAACGGGGAGACGCCTGCGAAGAAGGCGACTGCGTCGTTGACCTCCTGCCTGGTGAACGGCGCGCGATCGACGTGGATCAATTCGTTGGTGATGGCCAGCGCATCGACGACAACGTCGGTTCGGAAGGAGCCTTGAACAGCGAAGGAGCCACCTGTTCGCAGTGGGCCGAAGTTCATCCGTACGCCGTAGGTGTAGCCCTTTTCCTCCCGAAGTACCGCATTCAGCCGTGACAGGAACGCGCCGCCCATCGCGTACGAGGCGACGCTGACTGCGGACCACCTGGGATCCAGCCGGTCGATGCCGAAACCTCCGAGCCGGACGTCTGCTTGGACGGCACCCGGCCGGTCGACCAGAAGCGTGCGTCGAGGAGCCGGGACTGGTTCCTCGGCCACCACCCGTCGCTGGTCGCCATTACCCCACGACCCAAGGCAGCGTTCGGCAACGGCGATCGGGTCGTCGACAAAGTCACCAGCGAGGATCAGCGTCGTTCCGGCGGGTCCGAAGTGATCATGATGGAACGCGCCTACCGCATCCGGAGTCACCTGGCGTACGGTCTCTGGCTCGCCGCCGTTCATCCGGGCCGCCCTCCTGCTCTCCTCGAAGACCGCAGCCCGGAAGGCAATGCTTGCGATCTGGGATGAGTTGGCCTGCGCCTGCTCGATTTCGGCCAGTCGTAGCTGCACGTGACGGTTGACGTCGCGGTCGGCCAGCGACGGTTCAGTCACTGCCTCCGCGAACAGCTCGAGAGCTCGATCAAGATGCGATACGGGAACGTCCAGTACCGCCTGCAGGCCGGAGAGTGAGAGATCAACTCCGAAACCTGCCCCCTCAGTCTCGAGAAGTTCGGCGAACTGATCACCGTCGTGCCGCAGCGTTCCCTCGTCCAACGTTCTGGCGCAGATCGTCGCCACGCCCTCGATGCCGCGGTCTTCGGCATTGAGAGGGACGTCAAGTACCAGATGGGCCGAGATCACGTGCTGGCCAGGTAGGTCGAACACCATCAGCTCGACACCGTTGCTGAGCTGAGCACGGGAGGCTGCCGGAAACGTCCAGACAGTCGCGGGAGCGATTGCGGGGCGGGGCAGGAAATCTCTCATCACCCCTCCTGCCGGTAGATCAGG
>DATHIJ010000565.1:0-4013 GCA_035489975.1 Propionibacteriaceae bacterium
ACGTGCACCAGCCGCAGCTGAGGTTGACCAGTCGGACCGTCTTTCAGAGCCGATCACAAAGAACCCTCAGTAGACTAATCATCTAGAAGTATAAAGAAAGTCTAGACCAGTCAAATGTTCGTCGCGGGAGGCCTTCCGCCCCCCGCGCCCGCGCGTGCCTCAGTCGTGCGGTCGGGACACTACTGCCGGTCCGGCCGCCCCCGCGGAATGAACGGATGGGATGCCGCGCCGATCCCGGCAATCAGCCGCCGCGCCTCGTCGAAGCTCGCCGCGGGGTCGGCGTCGACGCCGGCGGTCGCGTCGACCACGGCCCGCAGCGTGCGTCGGTCGTGCCCGTACATCCCGGCTGCAGTGTCGGGGTGGCCGTTGAGGAACGGGGCGATCCGCGCGGCGATGCTCGAGTTGCCGAGCGCCAGCGCCGCGGCCGCGAGGTGGGCGAGGTCGACGTGTTGTTGCTCGAGGTCCTCGAGTTCGGCGCGGATCGCCAGCGCGGCCAGCAGGAACGGCACGGCCTGGGGGGCGCGGCCAAGCTGGAGCAGTGCGACACCCATCCCGTTCAGCCCGTTGCCCGCCAGATTGACGATCACGGCACCCGGGGCGAGGGCGAGCACGGCGTGGAACTCGCCCAGGGCCAGCTCCGGATCTCCCGTGTCAAGCCGGAGAAACCCGAGCTCCTGGTGACAGTACGCTTCATCGGTGCTGGCGCCGGCGTCGAGCGCGAGGGTGAGCGCTACGTCGAGGTGTGCGCGAGGGTGAGCGCTACGTCGAGGTGTGCGCGGGCCTCGTCGAGCCGGTCGGGCCTTGTGCGCGACTATGCCGAGCAGCTGCCGGCTGATGCAGACGACCTCCGGCATCTCCGCCGCGGAGGCCGCGTCGAGTGCCTGGGTGAGCAACCGCCGGGCCGGCCCGAGGTCGTGCGCTCGCTCATGGGCGTGGCACGCGGCGTGCGTCCCCACGCGTTCAGGATTCCTGCCGGTCTTCGACGAGCTAACCGACTCCAGGGGCTGGGTGGCTGGGTGTCATCCTGGTGGACGCCGGTTGGGCACAGCGCCTCGGCGACCGTTGTGAAGGGAACGCGGTGCGACACCCTCTAAGCGAACATATGCCCGGCCCCAGCGGCTACGACACCGAACTGAGGCGGCACAACCAGATACTGCACCAGGCCTGTGGCGTCCAGCTCCACGACCACGTCCTCGACATCGGATGTGGGACCGGGCAGACGACCCGACAGGCAGCGCGCACAGCTCAGGCAGGCAGTGCGCTCGGGGTCGACATCTCCGCACCCGCCATCGAGCGTGCCCGCGAGCTGGCCCAGACCGAGGGGCTCGGCAACGTCATCTTCGAGCACGCCAACGCACAGGTCCACCGCTTTCCGCAGCAGCGCTTCGACCTGGCAATGAGCAGGTTCGGCACGATGTTCTTCGAGGACCCCGTCGCCGCCTTCGCCAACTTCAGGCGGGCGCTGCGCCCGGCTGGCCGCCTGGTGATGATGGTCTGGCAGCCCCAGGAACGCAACGAGTGGGACATCGCTATCCACCAATCCCTCGCAGGACATCAGGGGCCAGTAGCCGCTGCTCCCGCCGGCCCGGATCCGTTCTCACTCGCCGACCCGCCAACCGTGAAGCAGATCCTGGGTGCCGCGGGGTTCGCCGACATCACCTTCACCGACGTACACGAGCCGGTCTACTACGGTCCGGACGTGGCCGCCGCCCTCGACTGGGTCCGCGGCTTCACCTGCACCAGCGAGATACTGAGGCAGCTGGACCCCGCCGCCGCGTCTCGCGCGGTCGGGCGTCTGCGCGAGACGCTCTCCGCGCACCTGAGCGACGACGGTGTCTGGTTCGACTCCCGGGCCTGGATCATCTCCGCTCGTCGCCACTGAGAGGGAACACAACGCGCTCAGCCAAAATGGCCCGAGACTGTCAGCACCACATAACCTGACCATGAAGCCGGAACCGCGCCCATCGATTTACACCCAATTTCGGACGTCACCTACCGGGTGAACGTCAACCCAACCGCGGCCCTCGCGATCAGCTCCACACGTACGAACCAAAACACACGGAACCCGATGCGCCTTCGCGCCTGACCGGTGGAATGGCGTGTGGAGCTTAGGGTGGAGCTAAGGGGACTCGAACCCCTGACCTCTTCCATGCCATCGACAGTCGGCCTGTGTGGTGGACCGGCCCCGAGGCTGGCGAGTGGTTACCCGTGCCCTCCGTTGACCGCGACTGTGCGAGCGCATTGGTAAGCAGTTCGGTAATCAGCGTCCTCTTCAGATGATCGCTGGTTGACGACGGCTTCGGTCATGTCGAGCTCACATTTGGCGATCATGTCGGTGACCATCGGTGTGTGGTTCCTGCCGAGGCTACGTAGGGGCGGCGGACCCCAAGAGGTCTGGCGTTTTAGTTGCACCAGTTGATTTTGGAACCCGCTACCTCCTGCTCAATCTGTCCGGTTGCGGTGTCAATGAACTCGGTCCTGTTCGCGAATCCGGAGCTGTCGGGGTTCGTGGCGGCATCGCGGGGAAGCTTCGCGACCGCGAGATATTGACCGTTGGGCGAAAGGCAGGCGCTTTGGATACCCCCTACTGGATCCGGATCCTCCGCATAGATTTGACGGACGTTACGGTCGTTGATCACCACGACGGAGAGTGCACCCGCAGCGGTTGCCAGCAGGCCGACGTATCCTCTGTCGCCGCCGAGTGGCAGGAGGTTGTGGAGGTCTGTTGACCCGGGTGAATCGATGGCAGTGGAGGTGTTGCCCGTCGCGAGGTCGATTGCTTTGTAGGCGCTCCTGTCGTCAACAATCAGCGTCGTCGAACCCGGAACAAACCCGTACATCCTCGAGTGACTGCCAAGAGTTTGGGTTGGCGTGTCATTGAGCGGGTCAATCAGGTAGAACGAGTTGTCGGCCGTCTGCACGACGATGGAGGTCGTGCCGGGAACAAAAGCCCAGTCCAGTGGCTCCAAGGGCTTACCGTCGAATCCGGACACCTTGATCAACTTGCCTGTCACTGGATCGTAGAGGTGAAGCTCACCACCGGCAGATAACTCCGGGTCACTCAGCGGGGTCAGAACAAATCCCAGCAATCCGCTCCGCCCCGACGATTTCAGTTGGCTGATGTCTGAATTGTGGGCGAGTGTCTGGGCTGGCTTGGATCCGTCGAGTGGGCCAACGGTGAGCGTGCCAGCGCCGGCGGCATCTGACGTCACAACGGCGATCGCAGGATCGGCGACGGCGAACTGCTCGATGCGCGGCTGGCTGCGCACAACCCGCTGTTCGGTCGACCCGATGACACTGCGGATGATTTGGTCGGGCGCGTCTGTGCCGGCGTTCGATGCGGCGCGCTGCAAGATGTAGAAGGCACCGTCCGGAGTCTGGAACGAATACCTCAGGGTGGAGGCCGCGCCCGTCGTCACACTCCGCACCTGAGCAACGATCTCGTACGTAGTGGCATACCTCAGGCTGTCGCCAAAACGCAGGATCAGATCGGCCCCATCCGACTTCGGCTCGACCGGCACGACAGGGGTCACCCTCACCTGATCGGCGGTCAAGTCGGCGACCGTCTGGTCAACCCGCAGCACCAGCCGCTCCCCGGCGCCCTCGACCGTCGCCCCCGGGTCAATCTGGGCATCTAGTAGGCGTGGACCCTGAACACTGTTCGCCACAGTGAGACCGAGTGCGGCAAGCAACAGGGCGCCGATCGTCACAGCGGCCGTGAGCCGAAAGCGATGCTGCCCTTTCGACGGATCAGAAAACATAGGGCTGGTCGGGCTCGTCGATCCTGGCGAGGGAGCCGACCTCAATCGCCACCGCTTCTTGGCTGTCCGGGCTCGGGTTCTTGACGAAGGCTCCCTGAATTGTGATCCAGGCGCCCGGTTCGATCTCCTCTCGCCAGCCCGGCCGGTAAGCGGGAACCCCGATCGGTTGGGCGTCCACCGCGCAGCAGCTGACCGCGAACCGTGCAATGAAGAAGACGTCGCTCTCACCGCGATCGAGCACGTAGCCGGAGA
>DATHIJ010000566.1:0-2091 GCA_035489975.1 Propionibacteriaceae bacterium
GCCGGGCGTAATTCCAGCCATACCTGATCGCCTCTTCCGCCGTGCCAGAGGTGCCTTGGATCAGCAACGTCGAGTTGTTCGAGATGGCGGCGGCAAGGTGTTCGGATACCCAGGACTTTGCGGTACCCGGCACACCGAGGAGGAGCAGCGCTCGATCGGTCGCCAGTGTCGCCACAGCCACCTCGATCAGCCGGCGGTGGCCGACGTACTTCGCCGAAATCACTGTCCCGTCCTGAAGGGTGCCGCCCATCAGATACGTCACGACGGCCCACGGAGAAAGCTCCCAATGCGGCGGCCGCGGCCGGTCGTCCGTCGCATGCAGAGCGGCTAACTCGGCCTGGTACGCCTGCTCCGCGTGCGGCCGCAGCGGCTGGTTTGCGGCCCGAAACGGATCGCTCACTGGATCTCCTAGCTCCCCCTTGTCGGACCTCACCATGGTGGTGTTTCGAGGCGCTGCACCGTGATCGGCTTGCCGGCGAATGCACTCGCCAGCTCAATTCGAACCCAGGCCACGCGCTCCAAGGCCCGGAAAGCCTCACGTACCGACCGCAACGCCAGCGCAGTCAGCGGCTCGTCCGACCCAAGGTCCTGCTGCATCGCCGATCGCACCAACTCGTAGTGCTCAAGCGGCAGCCGCGCCCCGATTGTTGCGGCGTAACGTGGGCCCCTCTCCCGGAGCTGGCCGCTGCCAATGATCTTCAGGACCGTCTCGCTGAGTTGCTGCGACCATGGCGAGGGCGCGGCCATGATCAGCTCCGGGTCGGCACGCACCGCATCCTCAGTCACCACGCCAGTCGGAGCACTTCGGTCCGGCGCAAGATCATCGTGAGTCCCGGACTGCAGACTGTTGGACAGCCGCGTCCACTGCGGATTCTGCGCGACAAACCAGAGGCCGCGCTCTCCAATTGCCCGGCCGAGAGCCGTCCGGTCTACCGCACTGGTCCGAGCCGCCACCATGGCCAGCGGTGTCCAATAGCTGGCAGCCGCCCGTTGCCCATGCTGAGCGGCAGCGATCAGCCACAGATTGAGCAGATCCACCTGCGGCGGGGACAGCAACCGGTCAAGGATCTCGTGCGCGGCGCGGCTCGCCACCGGCTCCCGGTTGGGCGGGCCCAGTGCTGCCGGCGGGCAGGAGGCTGGGAGACCACCTGCTCGGATCACAGCACGATGCCGGGCAGCCAGCGACAGCACCGCGTGAGCGGGATCGATGGCCTGGTCGAGTTCCGTCCCCCAGCTCGGGGGCAGATGCTGTGGCACCGGCCGACGGTCGGTGCCAATGAGCCCCGCCGCGACGACGTCTTCCCATATCGCCATCTCTCACGCCCCCCTTGGCACCACTGCGGTGCTGAAAGGCTCGGTTGCCTCCGAGCCGAGCAGGCTGTGCGGCCGGAACCCGCGAGGAGTCCATTCTCCGAAGACCTCGATCGGCTCCCCCGCGGAACGAGCCAGCAGCGGCCAGGGCTCGTCTGGAAGGTCGATGATGTCGCAGCAGTCGCCGTTCTCGGCCCGCAGTCGCCACCGCTCGGTGCCGGGCACGGGAACTGCGGTGATCACTGCCGGCATCCGTACGGCCCAGGGGTCGGATGCGACAAGCTGGGCATAGCGGGCGCGTAAGGCAGCGAAGGACTCGGTCGGCGGCATCGTCGGCTCAGCGGTAGCGCTGGTCTGCTCCCCAACCAGCGCTCGGAATTGACCCGAGCCCGGGTAGAAGTGCAACTGGGCGTGCAGCATCTGACCGGCTAGGACCGTTGCATCCAGCGCGCCGCCGGGCGGTGCGAAGCTCATGATCACCGCCCAGCGACCCGAGCTGGCGCCGTAGAGCCAGACCCGCCGCGTGTCGAGCCGATATTCAGCGGTGTCGACCATACCGACCGCGAACCAGTGGTCGAGGACGCCCCGCTGCGCCATAACCTCAGCTTTGCCGACTGAATAGCCGATGCGGGAGCGAACGGTCGCGGCTAGGTCGGCAGGCAATCGACCTAATGCTCGGTGCGCCTGTACGAGCAGATGCAAAGCGCCCAGCTGCTCCAGCACGCGGCCCGGCCACCCCGAGCTTGCGAACTCGGCCGGGACGGAGCGCAGCATGCCTGC
>DATHIJ010000567.1:0-2970 GCA_035489975.1 Propionibacteriaceae bacterium
CGCTAAGGGGTGTGACCCCCGCGCGGCACCTAACTCCTGGATAATGGCGACCGGACTGACCTTCGTCGGCGGCTTTCAGTGGCGCCCTGGAAGGGCCTCCACCACGCGAGCTTTGGTTGTGTGACTGGCCGGAACGATGGACCAGCGCCCGGATTCTGTGGGGCTCGGGCGCTGGCTATCGGGGTGGGTGACCCAACAACATCAGACCGACTTGACGAAGAGATGAACGGTGAACACCGAGAGGAGGCCGCGGAGGAAAACACCAGGCGTGCCGAACCTGCCGGGGTCGCCGTGATCGCATACCGCATCTCGTAGTCGACCACACCTCTCACCGCGCATCGCGAGATCCCGGTCGCTGGCCGGTGGCGATTCTGGCGGGGTGCGCATCGCTCGCTGTCGCGTCTGGTTTGGGGCTCAGTCGGCGGTTAGCGGATTGTTTGCGTCTCGTCGTGGATCGTCAGCGCCACTTGCTTGAGCTTGTCAGCGTGCTCCTTGCTGTGATGCGAGCAGAAGAGGAGGTCGAAGCCGCTGGCCATGGTGACTCGTACGTAGGCCTGCGCACCGCACCGATCGCAACGATCGAACGCGTTCAAGTCGGAACCTTCGATGACAGGAGTGCTCACAATCGGCCTCCCTTCCTGACGATCAGATGATCTTGCTGTGCTGAGCGATGCATCGTGGTTGCGATACACCCTGGCGACTCTTCAACATCTCGTCTGTCTCTGATTGTTCCGTCTCTCCATCTCCAGCCAATGACTGTTGTGTAACGAATCCTGTGAATCGTGCGCTGCGATGCCGTCAACGCCCCGCTACGACACACAGCTCGGATTAGCTGCTTTGCACCGGTTCCGACGCCGCCCGCGAGGTACTCTCGGCGCGTGCCAACTGCCAGCCCAGCAACGGAAAGCCGCGAATATGAGGCACGGCACCTGTTGGTGTTGGAGGGCCTTGAGGCAGTACGGAAACGACCCGCGATGTACATCGGGTCGACCGATACCAGAGGGCTGATGCACTGCCTGTGGGAGATCATCGACAATGCAGTCGACGAGGCGCTTGGCGGCTATGGCAAGGAGATTCTCGTCACATTGCGCCCTGACGGTGGTATCGCGGTGCGAGACCACGGCCGCGGCATCCCAGTCGACATTGAGCCGCGGACCGGCCTATCCGGGGTGGAAGTGGTCTTTACCAAACTGCACGCGGGCGGCAAGTTCGGCGCCGGCTCCTACAATGCGACCGGCGGCCTACACGGGGTAGGTTCTTCGGTTGTCAACGCATTGTCGGGCCGGCTTGACGTCGAGGTGGACCGCAACTCGGCCACCTGGGCTATGTCATTCCGCCGCGGTGTTCCAGGGACATTCGACGCGCCCGGACCGACGGCGAGGTTCACGCCAGGGAATGAGCTCCGCAAGATTGGAAGAGTACCTAAGGGGACAACCGGCACGCGGGTCACCTATTGGCCGGACCGGCAGATTTTCCTCCACGATGCCCAGCTGTCGTTCCGGGATCTCCAAGACCGCGCCAGGCAGACAAGTTTCTTGGTCCCGGGATTGGCGCTCCATCTCGCGGACGCGCGTACCCCAGAGGTCATCGAGGAGACTTATCGGCACCAGGGAGGTATCTCGGAGTTCTGCGAGTTCCTTGCCCCCGACCCTGCATTAACCGATGTGATCCGGCTTCGGGGCACCGACCGTTTTACCGAGACCGTCCCGATGCTGGACGATGCGGGACATATGGAGCCGGCCGATGTCGAACGTGACCTCGAGATCGATATCGCGGTGCGTTGGGGTGAAGGTTTTGAGACCCGCACTCAGTCATATGTGAACATCATCGCGACGCCCAAAGGCGGCACCCATGTCGCCGGCTTCGAGCGCGGACTGACCAAGGCTTTTGTGAATACCCTCCACAACACCCGACTGCTCAAAAACGGCGACGAAGTTCTGAAGGACGACGTGCTCGAGGGCCTGACGGCGGTGATCACCGTGCGGCTAGCCGAGCCGCAATTCGAGGGTCAGACCAAAGAGGTGCTCGGCACGCCGGCGGTGTCGCGGTTGGTTGCCAAGACCGTCGAACATGAGCTCACCAGGTTCTTGGGGTCCACCAAGATGGCGATTAGGGCACAGGCCCGCGCGGTGTTGGAGAAGATCGTCGGCGCCTCTCGGGCTCGAGTAGCTGCGCGGCAGCACCGTGAGGCGCAGCGACGCAAGAATGCACTCGAGTCATCAGCACTGCCGGCCAAGCTCGTCGACTGCCGCAGCACTGACGTCGACCGAACCGAACTGTTCATCGTCGAGGGCGACTCGGCACTTGGCACCGCCAAGCTGGCCAGGAATTCGGAGTTCCAGGCGTTGTTGCCCATCCGGGGAAAGATCCTCAATGTGCAAAAAGCGTCGATCGGGGACATGCTGAAAAACGCCGAGTGCGGCTCGATCATTCAAGTCGTCGGAGCTGGCTCTGGCCGCAACTTCAACCTCGAGTCTGCACGTTACGGCAAGATCATCTTCATGGCCGACGCCGATTCCGACGGTGCCCACATCCGCTGTTTGCTGGCGACATTGTTCTTTCGCTACATGCGCCCGCTGGTAGCTGCCGGGCGAGTCTTTACCGCGGTACCGCCGTTGCACCGCTTCGAGCTGACGAATGCCCGCAAGGGGCAGGAAAAGTACATCTACACCTATTCCGACGCTGAGTACCAGCGCAAGGCAGCGGAGCTGACCAAGCGCGGTCTGCACTTCACGGAGCCGCAGCGTTACAAAGGTCTCGGCGAGATGGACGCTGATCAGCTCGCCGAAACGACGATGAATCCGCGGCACCGTACGCTGCGTCGGATGACAGTGGACGATGGGTTGCTCGCCGAGGCCACTTTCGAGATGTTGATGGGCAATGACGTTGCCCCGCGCAAGGAGTTCATCATCGACGGGGCGTACGCACTCGACGCGGCGACCATCGACGCGTAGTTTGGGCACCCGCCCA
>DATHIJ010000568.1:0-3523 GCA_035489975.1 Propionibacteriaceae bacterium
CTTTGCCTAGTTGCCGTCGCGAACGATCAACTTCTGTTGACACCAGTCGCCGAAGCGTTCGTCCAGCGAGTGGAGTGGGCCGAGGACATCGCTGTGAGTTGGCGGCCGCACGACGATCCGCAGTCGCCCGTGCGCATGGCGCCGGACGTCCGCTTTGGCAGGCCGGCGATCAAAGGAATTAGCACCGAGGCGCTTTGGGAGCACGTCGAGTCCGGCGAGGACTTGGCGGACGTGGCTGAGGCTTTCGACCTTGATATTGATGACGTGCGCTGGGCGTTAGCGTACAAAACATCGGCCCGAGCGGCGTGATGCGGTCGGGGAAGCCGGCTGTCGTCCGCTTCTACCTCGACGCCGACGTCCTCGGGTTGGCAAAGATCCTCGTTCAGGTCCGAGCCGACGTGACCTATCCCGGAGACCCTGGCGGAACGCTGCATCGCAGGACTCGTCCCCGCGTGCCCGATAACGTCGACCGCCGTTAAGGATGACGTGTGGATACCTCGGGTTGCGTCGTTGGGGTGGTTGATCATAAGCCGCGACTCGAGGATCGCCAGAAACCGGGCGGAGATTGCAGCTGTGCGCGACAGTGGAGCCCGGATAGTGGCGCTGGCCGGCCCGGAAACCGTCGGAACCTGGGCGCAATTAGAAACGCTCTGCTGTCAGTGGCGAGCCATCGAGCGTCGGTTAGGCGATGCCGGTCCCTTCATCTATAGCGCCACCCGAACGGCCCTTCGGCAGGTTTCGGTGAATTAGTCGCGTTAGCGTCCGAGAGTTGATCAAGACGCGAGCAGGGCCGGGCACACCGCCACTGCCGTCCCCCTGGCCAGGACGCATCGGTGTGGCAGTCTGAACAGATGGATCCGTGGAGCATCGGCTTGATCGTGTTGATCATCGCGGGGCTTGGCGCGATCATCATCGGTGCAGTCTGGGACCGTCGGCGAAATAGGCAGCGAGCCGCAGAGATGCTCGCGCCGCCGGCCCGGACCATCCCGCAATTCCATCCAGACTCCCCGGCGCCGCACTACCTGTCCGATCTGCAAGCGCGCCGCCGATCCGACGACGCAGAGCCGACCGATCTCAGCGACGCCGCGAGGCAAACCATCACCCAACAGCTGACCGATCCTCACACGGTCACCGTCGAGGCTGGCTACGCCTCGCGCGATTTCATTACCGATTCCAGCTCCGCGTGGGCAGTACTGGAACAACCCGCAGTCCTGGTATGCGGCGACGCCATCTCCAGCTTCCGCGAGGTGGTCGGCACACTGGAAAAGCTGATCTTGAGCAAGACCCCACTTGTCGTGGTGGCGCCGGGGATCGCTGCTGATGTGCTGGCAACGCTGGAAGTGAACACGATCAGGCAAACCACGCGGCTGCTCGCGATCATCTGCGATGAGCAAAGTCTCCGTACTGTCGCAACCGCCTGCCACGCGATGATCATCGACCGATCCGACCGACAATCCGGATATCTGGGACAGGATGATCTCGGCCACTGCGAACGCTGGATCAGCACCGCCACATCCAGCCATCTGATCATTTCCGCGGAGACGAAACAAGAGAGCGCATGACGGGCGAAAGCGCGTCCACGACAGCCGCTATTACGGACCGCCACACCGGCGGGTGGGGATACGCGGCCGCACTGACTCCGATCATCTTCGGCACCACGTACGTGTTGACTACCGAATTCCTACCACCTGACCGTCCGCTGCTGGCCGCCCTGATGCGCTCCCTGCCCACCGGACTGGTGCTGATCATCGGCAGCCCGATTCCGCCGCGCCGCTGGATGGCCCGCTTCTTCGTCCTTTCGGTGCTCTACGCCTCGGGACTGTTTCCGCTGCTGTTCATTGCCGCCTACCGGCTGCCAGGTGGCGTCGCAGCTGTGATCAACTCACTCAGCCCGTTGATTGTCGTGGTGATCTCGGTCCCGTTGCTCGGTAGCCGGATTCGCCCGGTCCAGATCATCGCCGGCATCGTGGGAACGCTGGGCGTTGCACTGCTCGTACTCCGATCGGACGCCCGCCTGGATGTCGTCGGCCTCATCGCTATGGCCGGCGCCGCGATCATGTTCAGTGTGGCGACCGTGCTTACCAAACGTTGGGGTCTTCCCGAGGGAATGACTTCGATTGGTTTTACCGGCTGGACATTCCTGCTTGCCGGACTCACCCTGCTGCCTGCCACGTTGCTCATCGAAGGACTGCCCGACGACCTCACGGCACGCAATATCGGCGGGCTGATCTACCTTGTTCTGGTCAGCGGGATCCTCGCGTACGCCCTGTGGTTCTGGGGACTCCAGCGGCTGTCCGCGAGCGCGGTGACCTTTCTGACTCTGCTCAACCCCGTGGTCGCAGCGTTGCTGGGCTGGGTGGTACTCGACCAGCGCTTCAACCTCTGGCAGGCTTTCGGAGCCGTTCTCGTTCTGGCTTCGGTGGTGCTCGGCCAACCGGGGGCGGTGGACTGGCGACGACGACGATCAGCACTAGCATCGCGAGTGTGATTGCGGGCCGTTCGCCATACGACCGACTCGGTCGACGATCAGCACTAGCATCGCGAGTGTGACCGCGCCGACCCAGCACCGCGACCGTCGCTGGCCGCGCCGCGTGTACGCGGCAGGCTCGGAGCCTGACCCCCGATTCACCTTCGCCAACGAGCGCACGTTCTTGGCTTGGATCCGAACCGGCCTGGGCTTCCTGGCAGCCGGCGTCGCGATCGCCGCCGTGGCCCAGCTGACCGACCGGCTTGGGCTGGAGGTGCGACTGGCTGCCGCCGTTCTGGTGGTCTGCGGCCTGGCGTGCGGCATCGGGGCGTTCAGTCGGTGGATGGGCAATGAGCGGGCGATGCGACTCGGTGAGCCGCTACCATCCTCGCCGCTGCTGCTCGTACTCACTGCCATTGTCGCGAGCGTCGGGATCGTGGCGCTGATCATCGTGAGCTTTGGATGACGCTCGCACCCTGGGACCCTGGACTGCAGAACGAACGGACCGGTTTGGCCTGGCAGCGCACTATGCTGGCCGGTCTCACCTGCAGCCTGCTGGTGGCGCGACTGCTGGCGTCGATCTCGATCTTCTTGTCGGTGATCCTCGGACTGGTGGCGCTGCTGTGCACCGCCGGGCTCGGCTGGCTGGCGATCCGGCGCTTCCGATTGAACAACCTCGCCATCCATCGGGAAGAAGCACTTGGTGATGGCAGGGCGAATGCGCTGCTCAGCGTGCTGGTCGTGATGACCGCCTTCGGCGCCTTGCTCTACGTCTCCGTCGCCTAACTCCCTGTACTCCCCCACTCCCCCAACGCCGACTTGTCAGAATCTGAGGGGGCTATAGGCCCCTCAGATTCTGACAAGTCGGCGTAGTTAGGGGTTAGTCGTAGCCGAGTTCGTGCAGCCGATCATCGTCGATCCCGAAGTAATGGGCTATCTCGTGTACGACGGTGATATTGATCTCGTCGATGACCTGCTCGTGCGTGTCACAAATCGCCAAGATCGGATACCGGAAGATCAAAATGTGGTCAGGCAGGCCGGTGTAGGACTCGCCGC
>DATHIJ010000569.1:0-2455 GCA_035489975.1 Propionibacteriaceae bacterium
GCGGCGCTGGCCACATCTCACTCCTGTGCGTTGGGGTCCCAAGCCACGCGTGCGACCGAAGCCGCTCGAGTGCGCTGGGCCGCATTAGCCCTTGTCATCGCTGCGAAAATCCGGTTAGCATCCTGTCATTACAGGCTAGCATTCGCTGAACGTGCTCAGGGAGCAGGCTACGTTGCGCTCTGGTCACGGTCCCCAGACCGTTGACGGGGCTCCAATATCGGCTATCTCAAGGGCGGTGACACTGTGCTCGAGGTCTTCACCTTCGACGCCGAAAAGCAGCCGCGCGAGCCGCAGCTGGGCGCCCCGGGTTTATCCAATGAGGTGCTGGCTGGATGGGCTGCACCCGCGGGCGGCGTCCCCGTGGCCGCCAGTGAGGTGCTCGTCGACCCCGACGGCTTCCCCTTCGCCCTGCGTACCGACAACGCGTCGTGACCGTCCCAGGGTGCGAGGGCTGGGTCCGTCCGCTGGGGGCCACGGGTCTGCGCGTCACCGCGGTCACCATCGGCGGGGCTCCACTCGGCAGCATGCCAGAGAACTTCGGCCACGAGGTGGCTTACGACGAGGCCGTCGCGCTGGTGCGCTACATTCTCGATTCCCCTGTCCGAGCCATCGATACCGCCAACGGCTACAGCGGCGGCGAGAGCGAGCGGCGCATCGGCGCCGGGATCGCGGCATACGGCGGGCTACCTGAGGATTTCGTGATTACCACGAAGGTGGACGCGAAGGACCGGGACTACTCCGGGGCGCGGGTGCGGGCGTCTGTGGGGGAGTCCAAAGAGCGGCTCGGCCTGGAAATGCTGCCGATGGTCTTCCTGCACGACCCCGAATACCACGACTTCACAGAGATGACTAAGTCCGGCGGTGCCGTCGATACCCTGAATTCGATGCGCGACGAGGGGGAGATCGGGCATGTCGGGCTAGCCGGCGGCCCGGTGCACGAGATGAGCCGGTATCTCGACCTCGGCGGCTTCGAGGTTCTGCTGGTGCACAACCGGTGGACCCTCGTCGATCGCAGCGCCGCCGACCTTATCGCTCAGGCTGAGGGTGCCGGCATCGCCATTGTCAACGCCGCGATCTACGGTGGAGGCTTGCTGGCCGATCCTCGCGGCGGCAGCAAGACGTACGCGTACCAGCCGGCCCCCCGGGCCACCTTGAAGGTGGTGGCCGAGATGGACCGGGTCTGCACCAAGCACGGCACAGACCTCGCCACGGCAGCCCTGCAGGCCTCAGTAAGCGACTCACGGATCAGCACCACGGTGGTCGGGCTGAGCAGCCCGAAGCGGCTGGACTCCCTACTGGCGTCCCTGCACACCGACCTGCCCGACACACTGTTCGAGGAGCTGGGGAACCTCATGCCCGCCAGCGAGCACTGGCTGGACTTCCGCCGGGATTGAACAACAAAGCCCTGGGCCACAACGCCCAGGCCGACCTGAAGAAAGAGGCCCTCATGCCGACGTTTCCGGAGGATTTTGTTTGGGGCACCGCTACCGCGTCGTACCAAATCGAGGGTGCGGTCGCCGAGGACGGCCGCGGCCCCAGCATCTGGGACACCTTCTCCCACACCCCCGGCAGGATCCACGACGGGAGCACTGGTGAGGTCGCCGACGACCACTACCACCGCTACACGGAGGACCTGGCGATCCTGGCCGAGCTAGGGTTCAACGCCTACCGCTTCTCGATCGCCTGGCCACGCATCCAGCCGAGCGGCAGGGGTGAGCCGAACCCGTCGGGCTTAAGCTTCTACCGGCGGATCGCCGAGACCTGCCACTCGCATGGAATCATCCCCTGGGCGACCCTGTACCACTGGGATTTGCCCCAACCCCTAGAGGATGCGGGCGGCTGGCTGAACCGGGACACCGCTAACTGGTTTGCCGACTACGCCGCGCTCACGCAGGACGCGTTGGGCGACGTAATCGGCCACTGGATCACTCTCAACGAGCCGTGGTGCTCGGCTTTCCTCGGCTACGCCAATGGCGTGCACGCCCCGGGTCGGCAGGTCGGCACCCAGGCGCTGCACGCTGTGCATCACCTGCTGCTCGGGCACGGCCTGGCCGTGCGCAGGATCCGCGAGAGCCGCCACACCGCCAGCGTCGGCATCACTCTCAACCTTTACTCGGTGCGGGCCGCGTCGGACTCGGAGTTGGACCGGGAGGCTGCCCGGCGCGCTGACGGGCTGAGCAACCGTTTGTTCCTGGATCCGGTGCTGCTCGGCCGCTACCCCGAAGATGTGCTCGTCGACACCGGGCTCACTGACTGGTTTTCTGACCGAGTCAGGGACATGCCTGCCATTAGCGCCCCGCTCGACTTCCTTGGCATTAACTACTACAGCCGGCACACGGTTGCCGGACCGGAAGACGGTGTCTTCACCGACACCAGCGTGCCCAGCGCCAGCCCCGGCAGCGAGCGTGTGCAGCTGGTTGACACAGGCGCGCCCAAAACTCAGATGGGCTGGGAG
>DATHIJ010000570.1:0-3136 GCA_035489975.1 Propionibacteriaceae bacterium
TGGCTTCCTCCCGGCGTCGCTGGTCGAGATGCGCCGCGTGCGCGATCTCCAGCCCTACGTCGGCAAGGAGCTCGAGGACAAGATCATCGAGCTGGACAAGAACCGCAACAACGTGGTGCTGTCCCGCCGCGCCTGGTTGGAGCAGACGCAGTCTGAGGTCCGTCAGAATTTCCTTACTCAGTTGCAAAAAGGCCAGATTCGGCGCGGCGTCGTGTCTTCCATCGTCAACTTCGGTGCTTTTGTTGATCTTGGTGGTGTGGACGGTCTGGTGCACGTCTCAGAGCTGTCCTGGAAGCACATCGACCATCCCTCGGAGGTTGTCGAGGTTGGTCAGGAAGTCACTGTCGAGGTGCTCGACGTTGACATGGATCGTGAGCGTGTTTCGCTGTCCCTCAAGGCGACGCAGGAAGATCCGTGGCAGGCCTTTGCTCGCACCCATCAGATCGGCCAGATCGTTCCCGGGAAGGTCACCAAGCTAGTTCCGTTTGGCGCGTTCGTTCGCGTCGAGGAGGGCATCGAGGGTTTGGTGCACGTCTCCGAGCTGGCCGAGCGGCATGTGGAGATTCCGGAGCAGGTGGTCCAGGTCAACGACGATGTCATGGTCAAGATCATCGACATCGACTTGGAGCGCCGGCGGATCTCGCTGTCGCTGAAGCAGGCCAACGAAGGCGTCGACGCGACTGCTGACGACTTCGATCCGACTCTTTACGGCATGGCTGCCTCTTACGATGATCAGGGCAACTACCTCTACCCAGAGGGCTTCGACCCGGAGACCGGCGAGTGGCTGGAAGGCTACGAAGACCAGCGCGCGGCTTGGGAGCGGCAGTATGCCGAGGCACACGCCCGCTGGGAAGCGCACAAGAAGCAGGTAGAAGACGCGGAAGGCTCGAGTGCGCCCGCATCATCGACCTACTCGTCCGAAGCCGAGCCCACACCGACTCCAGCCGGACCGGAGGGTTCGCTTGCCTCCGACGAGGCCCTGCAGGCACTTCGTCAGAAGCTAACCGGCGGCAGCTGATCGAGTCCCGCCCTGGCCACATAGGCTGCTGGCCATGGTGCGGGTAGCTCTCACCGGCGGCATCGCGTCGGGCAAGAGCATGGTGGCTGCCGAGCTTGCCGCCCGCGGTGCGATCATCATCGATGCCGACGTCTTGGCCCGTGAGGTGGTCGAGCCAGGCACCCCAGCGCTTGCTGCGATCATCGACCGTTTTGGTGAGCAGGTGGTTACCGAGGGACGCCTGGACCGGCCGCGCCTGGCCGAGCTCGTCTTTGCCGATTCGCTTGCACGTCGCGATCTCGAGCGAATTGTGCACCCTGCGGTGCGGGCCCGGGCCGCCGAGCTCGAACGGGCTGCCCGGCCGGCGGCAATCGTGGTGCATGTCATCCCCCTGCTGGTCGAGACCGGGCAGCAGGGGGACTTCGATCTTGTGGTAACGGTGGATGTTGATCATGAAACTCAGATCCAACGGCTGGTGGCGCGTAACGGGTTCACCCGCGCTGAGGCCGAGTCCAGGGTTGCCGCTCAGGCCAGTCGCGAAGATCGTAGAATCGCGGCTCATGTGGTCGTGGACAACACCGGGAGCGTCACCCAACTGAGGGAACAGATCGATGCGCTCTGGGCAGAACTCAGCTCGGCTGTCGCCCGACAATGACATACTCGCAGTGCTCGAGGGTCAACGACACCAGGTCCTTGAGCCAGAAGGCTTGTCGACGCCAGATTTGGTCATCAGCTGGCAGGTTCAAGGAGGTCAACGTTGGAATGCCCACGGTGTCGGGCTGAGCTCCCCGAAGTCGCTCACTTCTGCCATGTCTGTGGACTAGATCAGCGCTCGCCGGATACTGCTCGACGGAAATCTTTTGCGGCCAGGCCTGACGAGCCAGTCGCCTCGTTCGCACTGATCTCCTCGATCATGCCGCGCGGTGCTGGCCGGCGTCCCCAGACGTATCGGATCGCGTTCACCATCGCCCTGATTGTGGCTGTCATAGCAGCGATCTTCGGCGCCATGCCGATTGCCGTGTTGGTAGCTGCCTTTGCCGTGCCCGTGGTCTACATCGTCTACATCTACGATGTGAATCTTTGGGAGGACGAGCCGCTCATCGTCACCGGGCTCGCCTTCTTGCTGACCGGCGCGCTCACCGTGGGTTTCACAATCTTGTGGACCTATCTCCGTGGACCAGTGCCATACGGCACTACCACGTACGAGGGTTCGCTGAGTGCTGCGCCTACTGTTGGCACATTCCTGCTGGTGGCGTTGGCGGTGCCAATCGTGGGCGAGGCGATACGCCAGATCGGCCCAGTGCTGCTGGCCAGTCGCCCCGAGTTCGATGACCTCATGGACGGGCTGACCTTCGGAGTGATCAGTGGGGTCTCGTACTCCTGTTTCGACACACTGACTCGACACTGGGATCTGCTGACCGGTGGGCTGCAGGGGAGTGATCCCGGCCTATGGGTGTCGTTGATCTTCCTGGAGGGCTTCGTCAAGCCGCTGATCATCGGCACCGCCAGTGGCATCGCTGTTGCGGAGTTCTCTGGTCTGGGCCGCGGCTATGACGGTTTCACGCCGCGTTACTTCCGCGGAGTCGGCGAGGCCATTCTTGCCAACAGTGCCTATCAGGCTGGTACGTACCTGTTCTCCTTCGTCGGCGACGCGACGCTGGGCGTGATCTTGAGCATCCTTTGGGGCCTGCTCATCCTGGCGATCTTGATTCTGCGGGTTCGCACCGTGCTGCATGCCGGCCTGATGGAGGCCGCCCTGGAACGGTCTGCACGCGACAGCGGCACCGGGCCGACGGCTGCACTCCAGTACTGCGCGCAGTGCGAGATGCCGCTGGCTGAGCATGCCGCCTTCTGTAACACATGCGGCACGGCGGCACGGGTGCAACCTAAACCGTCGAGGCCCATGGTGGGGGCAGTGCTCAGGACGGCCGGCCCCGAGGAGTCGATTGTTCCCGGATTCGACACCCCGGTGGCCGGCGAGGAACCGCCGCCGGGGACCAAGCCTCCGGCTCGAGCCGCTCCTGATGAGACGACCGCCGATGACGAGAGCGGAGGGTCTACTGACCCGCGTGACCGCTTCTACGACGAGGAGGAGGGTCGGCCGTGACGGAGAACCCGGGTCAGTGGGGTCCCCAGGGC
>DATHIJ010000571.1:0-5822 GCA_035489975.1 Propionibacteriaceae bacterium
CGCCGACTCCGCCACCAGTTCGGGATAAAGATCATCACCGCAGGTTGGGCACAGCGGGTCGAAGCGCCCTGCGTCAAGATCATCCCGACGGCGCGCTGGTGGACGGACAACGCCGTGTGCTGCACAGCGGTAGCGGCCCTCGCCATAGACGACCATCGAGGAGGCGTAGATGAATCGCGAGATGCCCGCTTCAGCCGCCACCCGGAGCGCCATCGCCGTTCCGTAATCGTTGTGTAGGGCATAGTCGTCGATGTCCAGGATGTTGACCCCGAGGCCGACCTTGGCAGCCAAATGGACGACGGCGTCGCAGCCGGATGCCGCAGCAGCGAGCCGATCATGATCGGTGATGTCGTCCCTTCGGTCGAGGATGCGATCAAAGACCCGCACAGCGTGCCCGGCCGCTGGCAGTTGATCATGAAGGGCACGGCCGACGAAGCCGGCACCGCCGGTGAGCAGTACCTTCACGCGGAGTGGCTCGGTTGCGGGACCGGCAAGGCCACCTCGAAGCGGCAGCCTCCTGCCACGTTGCGTACCGAGATCTCACCGCCGTGCGACTCGACCACGCCGCGGGCAATCGCCAGACCCAGGCCGGCCCCGCCGTCGTCGCCGCTGCGTGATGGCGTATCTCGCCACCCGGCGTCGAACACCCGTGGCAGGTTGGCTTCCGGAATCCCGCCACAGCCATCGCTGACGGCGACCCAAATATGACCGTCGTCAGTTCGTCGGCCCTCGAGTCGCACCGTTAGCTCCGGGTCAGTGTGCCGGATCGCGTTCGTCGTCAGGTTGGTCAGCGCCCTGGCCAGGTCGTCGGATGAACCCAGCACCGCGAGCCGGTCGTCGTCTGGCACCTCAACCTCCAGGCGTACGCCTTGTCTCCGTGCCGTTGCGGCCGACTCGGACACGACATCACTGATCAGCTCTGTTAGCGACACCATCGTCTGCGGTTTGGCTTCCCGGGTGCCTTGGACGCGCGACAGCGCGAACAGGTCGTCCACCAGACCGCTCATCCGCGCCACGGTGGCTCGCAGATGAGACATCGCCCGTGGTACGTCGTCGATCACACCGTCCTCCAAACCCTCCGAGAGAGCCCGCAAGCCTGCCAGCGGCGTACGTAAGTCGTGGGACATGAAGCTGACCAGTTCCTGGCGGGACCGCTCGGCTGCCCGCTCCCGAGCCCGGGATTCGGCCAGGGTTCGGCGAGTCTCAGCTAGGTCGTCGAGCACCTCGGCGAGCTCTCGAGGCGCGGCGGTGGCTTCGGCTGACCCGGTGGCCTCAAACGTGCCGCTTGCTGAATCCGAGACGAGCTGGTGCAGCCCCGCGCCCACACGGCGAGAGGCATGCGAGATGCGACGCACCACCAGCCAGGCGCCGAGCGCCGCGAGCATCAATGACGTGAGCAGTGCGATCAGGATGACCAACGAGTCGTGAGCGGAGAGGAACATCAACTGCACATTGATCAACACCGTCGTTGCCACCGCAACGACTGGCAGCAGGGTCGCGATCGTCAGCTGCTGGCGCAGCGATCGGTAACGGACCCAATGCAGCAGAGCAAACCCGATCAACCCGACGGCAATGCAACTAGCCAGCGTAAGTCCGATGATGATCATGAGATCTGTCATGATCGGCTGTCCTCACCGACCAGCTCGTCTTCGCGTGCCATGCGGTAGCCAAACCGTCCTACCGTCAGAACCAGCGTCGGATCAGATGGATCTCGCTCCAGCTTCTCCCGAAGCCGACGGACGTGCACCGTCACCGTCGATGTGTCGCCGAAGTCCCAGCCCCAGACCCGCCGCAGCAGTTCCTCCTTACTGAACGTTTGACCGGGGTGGCTGACCAGGAAGGCCAACAAGTCAAATTCCCGCATCGTCAAAGCCAGCGGCCGGCCCGACCGGCGAGCTTCCCGAGCCGCTGAATCGATGGTCACCGGCCCCAGCGTCACGATCGAATTCAGTAGTGGCGTGCCCGCTAGCCGCTCGGTACGCCGCAGCAGCGCTTCGACCCGCAACACCACCTCGCGCGGGGAGAAAGGCTTCACGACGTAGTCATCGGCGCCTGTTTCCAGTCCGACCAGGCGGTCTTCTTCCTCGCCACGCGCGGACAGCATGATCACGCACGCATCATCTCCGCTGCGCCGCCGGCGACGCAGCAGCTCCAAGCCCGACAGGCCCGGCAACATGATGTCCAAGATGACGACGTCAGGGCTGATCCGTTGCCAGAGCTGCGCGGCCTCGCCACCATTGCCGCTCAATTCCACTTGGTATCCGGCCTTGGTGAGATAGGCCTTGAGCACTTCTGCCATCGTGACGTCGTCCTCGACGACCAACACGCGCGCTGTCATGATCATCAGCCTAAGCAGTAGGGGTTGCGGCGACTACAGGTCCTACGGCCGGGCTTGAGGGCGTAAGCGAGTCGAAAGCGATTCGCCTCTGCCCACGCGTGGCGGCCGACCGTAGCGTCGGAGCATGGTCGGTGGGTTGTCCCCCCAGGTCGACGTCATCCTGCCGTGCCTCAACGAGGCCGAGGCGCTTGGCTGGGTGCTGCGGCGGATGCCGCCGTGGGTACGGCCGATTGTGGTCGATAACGGCTCGACCGACGACTCGGTTGATATCGCCCATGATCATGGGGCGGACGTCGTGTACGCGCCACAGCGAGGATATGGCGCAGCCTGCCATGCCGGCCTGCTGGCCGCCTCAGCGCCGGTTGTGGCGGTGATGGACGCCGATGCCAGCCTGAACCCCCAACAGCTGGATCGCGTTGTGGCGCCGGTCATGGCCGGATCGGCGAATCTCGTGATCGGCAGTCGTTGCCCGATCAGCGCCGCGGCGTTCCCCTGGCCGTTGCGGCTTGCGAACCGGGAGCTGTCGCGGCGGGTCCTCAGGCGTACCGGCCTCCGGCTAGCCGACCTCGGCCCGATGCGGGCGGCACTGCGTGTGTCGTTGCTCGCATTGCAGGTCGGGGACCGCCGGTCTGGCTACCCGGCCGAGACCCTGATTCGCGCGTGCGATGCGGGATGGCGAATCGCCGAGGTGGGGGTGGACTATCTGCCGCGTCGCGGACGATCGAAAGTCACCGGTTCTCCGCTGGGCGCCTGGCGTGCCGTACGGGACATGAGCGCCGCGCTCCAAGCACCGCCTGCACCATGAGTGATCACGCAGCGACCGTCATCGTGCTTGCGAAGGAACCGGTCCCGGGTCGGGTCAAGACGCGGTTGCAGCCTGCGTTCAGCGCGACCCAGGCTGCGTTGCTCGCGGCGGCTGCGCTCGAGGACACCGTCGCGGCGGTGCGGAACTGCGGGGCGACTCGCCGCATTCTTGCGTGGGAAGGGGATCGAGCGTCCTGGCAGCAGGGCTTCGAGGTGATCAGTCAGCCGCCAGGCACACTCAATGTCCGGCTGGCCGCAGCGTTTGCAACAGCTGTTTCGGAGTCGATGGACCGGCCGGCCCTGCTGATCGGCATGGACACGCCGCAGGTGACCGCTCAGCTTCTGGACAGCGACTGGGAAGGAGCGGACGCAGTTCTTGGGCTGAGTGAGGACGGTGGCTTCTGGGCGATTGGTCTGCGGTACGGACATCCGCCTGGGCTTTTTGATGGGGTACCGATGTCGACCAGCCGCACTGGCTCAGCTCAACTGGCCCGGCTTATCAACTCCGGTCTCAGCGTGAAGCTGCTGCCGCCGCTGCACGACGTCGATCGGCCGGCGGATGCGGATCTGGTGGCAACGCAGTTTCCGGGCTTGCTCTTTTCGCGCAAGTACGCGGAGATCACCAGCCGGCGTCCGTTCCAGACGAGCGATCGTTTCTTCGATGCGGCGTACGCAGGCACGTTGATCGCCGGCAACATCACTCCAGCCGGAATCGACAGCGAAAGCCCGCTGCCTCTGGACGTCTCACGCTGGTCTGGAGCAGCAGATGTGGTGGACATGCTCGTGGTGGCGCGATGTGAGCCGCCGGTAATCGATTTGGGCTGCGGGCCGGGACGCATGGTGCAGGCGCTCAGCGAGTCAGGGCGCGCGGCATTGGGTGTCGACATGTCTTCGGTAGCGGTAGGGCTGAGCGTGGCACGCGGCGGGCTAGCGCTGCGTCGCAGAATCAACCAGCCCTTGCCTGCCGAAGGTCGATGGGGCACGGCATTGCTGATGGACGGCAATGTGGGCATGGGCGGGGACGTTGCCACTCTGCTCGCCCGCTGCACGCAGCTTGTCAGACCTGGCGGCTTGGTCATCTGCGAGGTCGACCGAGTGTCCGGGCGGCACGAAAATCGCACCGTCGTGCTACGGACGGCGGAAGCGACCTCCGTAGCCTTGCGGTGGTCGCGCGTCGGCGCGGCGGCACTACTGCAATCGGCAAAGTCACTTGATCTTCTCCTTGTTGAGGAGTGGACAGCTGGTGGGCGGGTGTTCGTTGCACTGCGCTCAATGAGCGGCCGACTGTGAGCGTAGGTAAAGCACCGATGCTGCCGAGCCGTCGGATGATCATCGCTGCATTGATCATCATCTTGATCAACTTTGCGATGATGATCGTCCTGGCGCAGCTGCACTGGTTCGGCCGTGTGATCGCGGTAGTCGGCATGATCTTCATCGGTCTGGTGATCATGGTGCGAAAAGACGCCGCTCGTGCGCCGATCTGGTTCGTCGTCGTCGTCACCCTCGCCATCCAGCTGCCGCATCTGTTCTTTGAGCCGCGAACCAGCGACGACGCGTATCGCTACACCTGGGACGGCCGCGTGCTGCTGGCAGGCATAGATCCTTACCACTTCGTCCCACTGGACCCGGAGTTGGCGCACTTGCAGGACCCATTGCTCTTCCCGGAGGGTGAGCCGCCGCTGATCAACCGGCCTGGGGTGCCGACCATCTATCCGCCGATCGCTCAGCTCTGGTTTGGGCTGGTGGCGTTCTTCACCCCGCCGGCAGTCGGGACGCTCGGTGTGCAGATCGCGGCGGCCGGGGCCGTGGCCGTGACGACCTGGTTGCTGGCACGGTTTCTCGGTAAGCGGGCTGGCTGGGCGTTGCTCTACGGTGCGTGCCCAGCGGTGGCGTTGGAGGCTGCGAACGGCGCCCACCTGGCCGCCGTCTCGGCGCTGTGCGTGTTCGGAATGGGCTGGGCGGCGTTGCGGAGGCGGCACTGGCTGGCCGGCATCTTCCTCGGCCTGGCCGGTGGCATCAAGCTGGTGCCGCTGCTGCTGGTACCAGCTTTCCTGCGGCGGGGCCGCTGGCGAACCACAGTGACCGCACTCGGCTTGGTGATGGCGGCGTATCTGCCGCACCTGCTGGCAGTCGGTGCCTTGGTGGTCGGCTTCTTGCCCGGCTACTGGCGGGAGGAGGGCTACGACGCAGGTCGCCGGTTCGCGCTGCTTAGCTGGTTGCCCGAGCAGTGGCGCTTGCCCGTGGCCCTTGTGCTGGCGGCCGCGTGCGCGGTCGTCGCCGTCGTACGCTCCTCGCGGGAGCCTGTGCTGGTGACCTGCTGCTGGCTCTACGGTTGTTCCTTTCTGATCGCCACGCCGATCTATCCCTGGTACGCGTTGCCCTTTGTTGTCCTGGTGATCATGGCTGGCCGGTGGGAGTGGCTCGCAGTATGGCCGGCTCTTTATGTGGCGTTCGTCTTCGATCATGAAGTCTTGGTGCAGGCCCTTGCCTTCGGGACGGCGCTTGGTGTTGTGGTGTTTGTCGGGCTGCGGCGCTGGATCGCGGAGCACCGCCAGATCATTGCTGAGGAGTCGCCGCTGCCGCCAGCTCGCGCTGAAAACTTCACTCCAGGCGCGGCATCGCCGGACGGAGGCGTGCTTGGATTCAGGTTGTCGATGCAACGGATTCGGTTGGCTGGGAT
>DATHIJ010000572.1:0-2056 GCA_035489975.1 Propionibacteriaceae bacterium
CTCCGGCATATCGGCGCGCATCACCATCGGGCGCCACGAACACCGGAGAGTCTTGGTTGGCGAGGGCCATGGCTTGCTCCGGCGGCAGTTGGTAGGCGCCCTCAGCGACCTCGAGGTATCCCGAAGCGGCGTTGGCATCGAGGTGCAGTTTTGCCTCGTTCATTGTCACCCTCCTCAGCTTTTCGGTGATTCGCTATTCCGCGCACGTCAGCGTTACTACCGCCACTACCTGCCTGACCACCGCGATCTTCCGCACGCCGTCGCAGAGCGCCAACTTATGAAAATGAACGACTCGATATGCCGGAGTGGAGACTGCGCCTCCTTGCTGCCGCAGAACCCAACGCGATGGGTGAGAATCGAATCAGGAGTCGAGCAAGCTCAGCCTCCGCCACGAGCGCAGCACATGATATTTGTTCGCCGCCGACAGCTCGATCGTGAGATCACTGAGGGCACGAGCCTGACACGACAGGAACCACCCGCACTTCTTTTCCTCCTCAAGGAGAACGGCGGCGGAACAGCGCCCGTGTTCGATCTGGCCGGAGGTCAGACGCATCTTGCACGTGCCACAGCCGCCACCTCGGCAGCCGAACATGACGCTTGCCCCTGCTCTGAGGATAGCGGCCAGTAAGGTCTCCTCGGGGCCGCATGCGACGGTGCCGCCAACCGGCCTTAGTGTGATCGTGTACAAGCCCACCTCACCAGCTCCCAGGTCAGCCACCACACGCGACGGCCTACGTGTAGACGCTCAAGAACGTCTCGTTCAGTTCCTGTGAATAGTAGAAGACGGCTGGCCCGATCTGGTCCTGGGTCCACCGGATGGCTCGGGAGTCCGGATCCATCTGATACGCCGTGTACCCCCCGAACGTCTCGAGGCGGTTGCCGGAGGGATCGAAGAAATAAATCGTCGTTCCGCGCGTGATCCCGTGGCGTCCTGGTCCGTAGTCGATCCGAGCTTTGTGCATGGCCAAGATGTCTGCCGCCCTGAACAGGGCGTCCGCGGAGTCCACGACGAATGCCGCGTGGTGAAAGCCCCCGGGCTTGCCCGGCACAATGGCAATGTCATGCGGCGCAGGCCGCTGCCATAGCCAGGCCGCGATGATCGTGCCATCGGGGGCCACGAGCATCTCGCTCAAGCGAAACTCGAGCACTGTCTGAAAAAACTCGATTGCCTTCCCTGGCTCGGGAGCAGTCACCAGGGTGTGGTCGAGCCTGGGCGGCGCGATGCCCCGCAGCCCCTCGGGCCATGGGCCGGGATTCACGGTTGGCAGAACGTTGCCCGTGTAGTCCATCTCGTTGTACAGCTCCACCGTGTGGCCAGACGGCGCCGTGAACCGGAGGGCCCGTCCGCGGCGGTAGTCCTCAGGGATGATGTCGTACTTAATTCCGAAGTCCTTCAACCGCTTCTCGTAGTAGTCGAGATCTTCCGGGTCCACCGTGCGAAATGCCATCCGGACCATCCCCGCGCGATCGGACTCTGTGAGCGCGAAGGAGTACGCGTGCCGCTCATCCCAGCCTTTCAGGTAGGCTGTCTTGCCCTCCCGCGCCGTGAGCTGCAGCCCCAGCACATTCAGGTAGTAGTCGAGATCGCGATCCAGATCGAGACTGCGGATCTCTACCAGTCCCAGGCGCGAAATTCTGTAGGGCATGATGATCCTCCTTCGCTTGGGATTCGATTCCCGATGCGCACTGATGTCACCGCCGATCGATCCTGTCGGTCAGCTCATTCCCCTCCCCACGGGGGCCCTACTATGCGTGCCACTGAGTGGGCCGTCAATGGCCTTGCCCCATTCGTCGGGCCTGATTTCCGTAAAGCCGGTCTGGATTGCCACTGTGTTGGCGGTCCGGTCCAGGCGCCCTGGTCGGTCCGAAGCGCATCGGCAGCGTGGGCCATGATCATGGGCGACCCTGTTCGCCAGCTAGAGTCGCCGAACGACTCAGTTGAGCGGCAGCTTGTCAGCAAGCGATGCGCTGCTGGCAACCTGCCGGCTCCAACTGACAGTTCGGCGACCCAGGCATGCGCCGCGCGAAACGTTAGCCCTTGTCAAGCACGATATCC
>DATHIJ010000573.1:0-3645 GCA_035489975.1 Propionibacteriaceae bacterium
CGCAGACTGATGCATGGTGCCGAACGCAGTGACGCCGAAGATCAAGACGATCAGCCGCTGCATCGTGCTGAGGTTCACCGCTTCCCGACTCATCGTTGCGTAAACCAGGAAGCCAATGGCCAGAAACTCCGAGATCGTTCCGAGGATGATCCACGCACCGCCGTAGGCAACCCAACGCTCGACGAACCAGACTCCGAACCAACCCCCGATGCTCATGATCAGCAACGGCACGGCCACAATCGCACCGGCGATTTTGATGGTGCGACCCAACGGGTGCAACAGCAGGAAAGAAATCCAGGCGCCAGTGGCAAGCGTGAGCCCCACTGCGGCCAATGTGGCGGCCCAGGGCACGCGCAGCGCCATCGTGTCCGCTTGGATCGGCAGCATGTTCATGGTCTGTTGCAGGGCCACGCACTCCGAAGATGTCGGGCTTGCCCCACACAGCGACCACTGACGCATGACCGAGAACGCGGTTACCAGGCAAGCGGCGACAAGCAACACGCCGGCGACGAACCAGGCTCTTTCGTCCGCAGTGACCCGGCGGACGTCGCGAGCAGGCTCGATTGTCATGGCGCTCCCAGGGACGAACGGTGCTGTCGTCAGAGTAGCGGCACCGCTCCCTCAACCAGGTCTGGAGAACTGTCAGCCCGAGGTTCTAACGTCTCCGGCATGCCCAAGACGAGCACCAAACCTAGCCACATATGCACCGAATGCGGCTGGAGGTCGAGTCGTTGGGTTGGACGCTGCGGCGAGTGCCAGACGTGGGGAAGTGTTGTCGAGCAAGCCGCGCCAAAGCTGAGCCAGATCTCACCATCGGTTCCGGCCAGCAAGGCAGTTCCGATCGGCAAGGTCAACGCCGCCCTGGCAACTCATGCCCGCACCGGAGTAGCCGAACTGGACCGCGTACTCGGCGACGGCTTGGTCCCAGGGGTGGTGGTGCTGCTCGCTGGGGAACCCGGGGTGGGGAAGTCCACGCTGCTGCTTGAGGTCGCAGCCCGCTGGGCCCGAAGCGGGCATACCACCCTTTACGTGACAGGTGAGGAATCAGCCGCCCAAGTGCGGCTACGCGCAGGCCGCACCAACGCGGTCGCTGATCAGCTCTACCTGGCAGCCGAGACCGATCTCGGCACGGTCCTCGGCCACATCGAGGAAGTGCAGCCGTCCCTCATGGTGCTCGACTCGGTCCAGACGATCGGCACCGTTGAGGCTGAGGGGTCACCCGGTGGGGTTACCCAGGTCCGCGAAGTGACGAGTGCATTGGTCCGGGTGGCCAAGCGGCGCGGGATGGCGGTGATCATCGTCGGTCACGTGACCAAGGATGGGGCAATCGCTGGACCCAGGCTGTTGGAACATCTGGTCGATGTGGTGCTCGCATTCGAAGGCGATCGCCACTCCGGCTTTCGGATGGTACGCGCCACCAAGAACCGCTTCGGCCCTGCCGATGAAGTCGGCTGCTTCGAGATGGTCGACTCGGGAATCCTGGAGGTGCCCGATCCCTCAGGCCTGTTCACTTCACAGCATTGCGAACCGGTGCCCGGCACTGCGGTGACGGTCACCGTTGAGGGACGCCGGCCGCTGCTTGCCGAAATACAGGCGCTGGTCGCCAAACCGACGTCTGCGCAACCGCGTCGCATCATGAACGGTGTCGAGTCCGGGCGGATTGCCATGGTGCTCGCGGTGCTGGAGCAACGCTGCGGTCTGCGGCTCAACGATCGCGATGTCTACGTGTCGACTGTCGGTGGCGCGAAGGTGAGCGATCCGGCAGCGGATCTGGCGGCTGCTCTCGCCATCGCCTCAGCGGCGTGCAACAGGCCCGTGCCGCAACGCATCGTAGCCCTGGGCGAGATCGGCCTCGCCGGTGAACTGCGCAGTGTGCCCGGAACCGATCGCCGGCTCAACGAGGCAGCGAGGCTCGGTTCCGGCGAAGCGGTCATTCCCGCCGAAGTCCGAGACCCTCGCGAGCAGACAATGACGGTTCAGGCGGGCATGCTCGTTCATTCGGTGCCGACTGTGGAGCAGGCGCTCGAAGCGCTGGCGTTGCTCCCGCATCGACAGGACGCAGCGCGTCAGGCGAGTTGAGCAGTTGATACGGTCGGCCGAGGGAGTGGGTCTGGTCGCAACGGCGCGGCACGACCCGCCCCCGTTTCGATCTTGAGGCTGACCGGAGGGAGCGGCTGTGGCGTCAGACCTCGATGAGCACCGCCGGCTGCTGGACTACCTCGCGATGATGGCACCGGGTACGCCCCTTCGCGACGGATTTGAGCGAATTCTGCGGGGGCGTACCGGCGCGCTCGTCGTGCTTGGCCGGAACAAGATCCTTTCCCAGATCTCGACTGGCGGCTTCGCACTTGATGTCGTCTACACGCCTACCGCTCTACGGGAGCTGGCAAAGATGGATGGCGCGATCATCTTCGATTGGGAGAACGGCCGCATCATCCGTGCCGGGGTTCAACTCATGCCCGACGCGAACATCGACACTGTTGAAACCGGCACTCGGCATCGCACCGCGGACCGGGTGTCATACCAGTCCGGGCTGCCTGTCGTCTCGATTTCGGCGTCGATGTCCACGATCGGTCTCTACCTAGATCACCGACGCCATCTCGTCGAACATTCCGATCAGATCTTGACCAGGGCCCACCAAGCGCTGCAGACCTTGGAACGGTACCAAGAGCGGCTCTGGGAGGTCACGACCCGGCTGTCCTCACTGGAGGTCCAAGATCAAGTAACGGTCAGGGACTTTGCCCTCGTGGCCCAGCGACTGGAGATGGTGCGCCGGCTGGAGGAGGAACTGGACACCTACGTCGTCGAGCTGGGCAGCGACGGCCGGCTGCTCACCCTCCAATTGCATGAGCTACGCGCCGGGATTGAAGAGCTGCGCTGTCTGCTCGAGCGCGACTATCGTCCAAGCGATTCAGCGTTTGGCCTGGTCGGTCTGCAGCATCTGAACACCGATGAGTTGTTGGATCCGCTCACTGTCGCCCGGGCCGCCGGTTTCCCGCACAACATGCATCTTGAAAGCCACGTCACGACGCGTGGCTTCCGGCAGATGGCGCAGATCAATCGACTGCCTTCATATCTTGGGGACCGGCTGATCGAGCACTTCGGCACACTCCAGGCCCTCTTCGGGGCCAGCACTGCCGACCTGCAGGCAGTCGACGGGGTCGGCGAGAACCGCGCCCGCGTGATTCGCGACGGCCTGGTCCGGCTAGCCGAGTCGGCGTACACAGAACGCATGGCCTAGTGCCAGCAATCGTCGGGCTCATTCACGTAGTAACATCCGCAGCTGCACCGGCTCCGCACCTTCTAGTTGCGCGGTTACGACGTAGGTGCCCGGACGCAGCGCCTCGCGAGCCGACCTGCAGTCGGACTTGGAACGCTTGCCGTCCCAGGTGAGAGACCACGCAACGGCGTGTTCGGAGCCGAGCTTGCTGCTGATCGGCTTGATCATGGACCGACAGTCCGCTGTGCTCCAGATCCGATCTTTGCCGGAATTGATCCTCAACTCAAAGTTCTTCCGTGTCACTCGCGCCATGCACGTCTGGTCTGATCCGTTGATCAAGGACAGCTGAAACGTGGTGGGCTGCTTGAGTGCGAGGCGCTGCTTGCCAGTCAGGGTCGGCCTGAGCTCTTCGGCTGCGCAGTCTT
>DATHIJ010000574.1:0-4859 GCA_035489975.1 Propionibacteriaceae bacterium
GCGAACACCGGCGCTGACCTCGCCGCAGGCTTCAATCCCGCGCGGCGTCTGAACCAGAAGACTTACACGGGCTATGCTGAGCCACTCAACCCGAGTTTCATTTTTCTCGCGCAGCTCGTGTATGGTCCCGGTTGCGATAGCACCGCCACTAACCACGTCTGCACCGGCGTTGCCCCGGGAACTGGAGACGGAACCGCCAAGAGCTACCAGAGTGTCAACTTGGCGGCGGGCGGGGTTTGGGCGAGCCTGCTCGACAGCAACTTCAGCCAAAACGGAGCTTCAGCGTGGAATGGTGTGGTAGACGCATCATGCCCCAACGGAACCACGGGAATCGCGCCTTGCGACATCATCGGCCTTCGCAGCAATGACCCGGTTCGTGCGCTGGTCACTCCCGAACCCGCTACGCTGACTCTCTTCGGATTGGGGCTGCTCGGAGCGGGCTTTATGCGCCGGCGCAAGCAGAGGCGCAACCAGACATAACCCGCGGCTCACAGTGTATATGTTTCGGCGCAAAGGGGGCAATTTGCCCCCTTTGTCGTTTACGGAGATGGGAGCGTCACCAGCCCGGTGGCCGCCTGAACAGCCTCGCCAAGGATGCGGCATCTGAACCGCCCCGGGTTTCCCGGAGGCTCTATTCCTTGAGAGGATGGGGTCATGGCGAGACCAGGCAGGTTTTCCCCGGAGGTGCGGGAGCGAGCGGTGCGGATGGTGTTCGAGCACGCCCAGGGCCACGCGTCGCAGTGGGCGGCGATCACCTCGATCGCCGAGAAGATCGGGTGTGCGGCCGAGACGGTGCGGAGCTGGGCGCGGCAGGCCGAGCGTGACGGGGGTCGGCGGCCCGGGCTGACGACAGACGAACGCGCGCGGTTCAAGCAGTTCGAACGCGAGAACGTCGAGCTGCGGCGCGCGAACGAGATCCTGCGGCTGGCGTCGGCGTATTTCGCGAAGGCGGAGCTCGACCGCCGAGCCAAGTGATGGTCGGGTTCATCGACGACCACCGGGAGACGTTCGGGGTCGAGCCGATCTGCGCGGTGCTGCCGATACTAGTGCCAGACTCGTGACAGCCAAACGAATCCGACTGGGACTGCAACTGCTCGGGACGATCGCGATTCTGGCGTGGATCCCCGGGAATGCGGCGAAACTCGTGGCAATGCTGGTGATCTGGCCACTTGGCTTCGGGAGAGTATCCCGCCCCGAGGTGGTGTTCATGATCGGTGTCAACCTGTTGTTCATCTGTATGAACCTTGGCGCCCTGCGCAAGGGAGCCTTCCGGTTCACCAGCCCCGACGCCCTGGGCATGCCCATGTATGAGTTCGCCATGTGGGGGTTCTACACCCTCCATACCATCCGCTTCCTTGACGGAATCGCCCCTGGGGGGAGCCGATGGTCGGCCTTGATCATGGCGGCTGCGCTTGCGGTTACGTTCTCTACGGTTGGCGACCCGGGCGTCTTGACCCTGCTGTCGGGAATAGTCCTAGTCATCAGCCTCGCGTTGTATAGCGAGCCCATGGATTTTGCCTACGCCGCGTACATGGTCATAATGGGTGCCTTGATCGAGTACGTCGGTGTGTGGACAGGGCAATGGAGCTACCCGGGCAATCCGCCGGGCGGGGTACCGTCGTGGTTCATCCCCATGTGGGGAGGAGTCGGGTTATTCACCCGCAGATTGCTTCTCCCCTTAGTGCGCCAAGGCGCCGGATCAGCGGTACCCGGCTGATGCGCGCCCGCCGTCGGGCTCGTGTCAGGAGGAATTCCGGTGGAGCTCCCTAGGGCCCTTCTGGATTGGAGCACGCTTCTCGGCCAATCGCGTGTTCTCGATGCCGGGGCGGCACAAGCCGACTATGGGCGCTGTACCGCGGGGATACGGCGCCGGCTTGCGGGGGCCCTGAGGCCGTGTGAACGCTCGCAGATCCCGCCGATCGTCGAGATCGCCGCCCGCTTCAAAGTCCCGCTCTATCCCATCAGCACCGGCCACAATTGGGGGTATGGAACGGCCTTGCCGCCTACTGACGACTGCGTGATTCTGGATCTTTCCGGACTTGACCGGATTCTGGAATTCGACGCGGGCACGGGCCTGGTGACTGTCGAGCCGGGGGTCACGCAAGGGCAACTCGCCGAGTTCCTTGACCGTGGGGAGCATCGATACCTGGTGCCGGTTACCGGTGCGGGACCGACGTGCAGCATTGTCGGCAATGCCCTCGAGCGCGGCTATGGGATTACGCCCCAGGCTGACCACTTCGGCGCCGTGATGGCGCTCGAAGCGGTGTTGCCGGATGGTCGTGTGTACCGCTCCGCGCTGTCCGAGCTCGATGGACAGCAGCTTGATCGTGCCTTCAAGTGGGGAATCGGCCCCTATCTGGACGGGATGTTTTCGCAGAGTGGCTTTGGCGTCGTGACGCAGATGACCATCGCTCTCTCCCGTCGTCCCGCTGCCATCAAGATCTTTCTCTTCGGCTTGAAGCGGTCAGAGCAGCTCGGGAACTTGGTGGAACGGGTGCGCGAGGTGATTGCCCGATTCCCAGGGATCGTTGGCGGCATCAACCTGATGAATGCGCATCGGATGCTGGCCATGGCGGTGCCCTATCCGCGCGAGCGATTGGGTTCCGATGGTCTCATCTCTCCGGAATTGCTGGCCGAGCTCAGCCGCGAGAATCAGGTGATGCCCTGGACGGGCTTCGGCACTCTCTATGGCTCCAAGGGAGTGGTGAGAGCCGTGCAGCGTGACGTCCGCGATCTTCTCAGACCCCTGGTGTCTCGGCTGGTATTCATCAGCCCGGAGGGCGGACGGACATTGGCTCGAGCTGGAAGTATGTTGCCGAGCTATTTTCGTTCGAAGTTCGCCCGGAACCTGGAGATGCTCGAAAGGTCCCTGCAGCTCGTAGCGGGGCGGCCGAATGAAACCGCTCTGCCCCTGTGCTATTGGAACACCCGCAAGCAACCTCGCGCTGGTGCCGCCATGGATCCGGCCCGTGACGGCTGCGGCCTGGCGTGGTATTCACCGCTCGTGCCCATGAAGCCGGAGAGCGTTACCGCCTACGTGCGAATGGTCACCGCCATCATGCGAAAACATCGGCTGGAGCCCCTGATCACTTTGACCAGCCTGTCCGACAGGTGCTTTGACAGCACCGTGCCATTGCTGTTCGACCTGGATTCGGAGGAGAGCCGGAGGAATGCCGAGACCTGCTACTGGGCGCTCCTGGAGGCTGGGCGTGGCCAAGGCTTCCTTCCGTACCGGGTGGGCATTCAGACGATGAACTGGCTGTCCCAGAATGACACGACATTCTGGCAAGTTGTCCGGGAGATCAAGAAGACGCTGGATCCCCACGCGATCATCTCTCCGGGAAGGTACGTTTGATCTCAGCCGTCCCCGCGAGTCTCGCCAGTGCCTTCAGTTCCTGCTTCGGCGGATTCGCAATTCGCCCGGACGCGGCACACGTTGCGGCGGGTCTCGCCGAGGGTGCGCCCGGCGCCCGCGGGCCAGGTGCCGACGACGCTGGAGGCCGTTGACGCCGAGGCCGGGCTGTGCCAGCGCTCGCCGTCCCGCGGCCGCCGAGAAGCATGGCGCCGCGATCCTCAGGACGCCCGGGCGCGGAACGTGAAGGTCACGTGGACGGTGTTGCCGATGGGGTTCAAGAACGATGAGTAGTTGATGCCGTAGTCGCGGCGGTCTGAAGGCCATCGCTGCGAAGCTCAACGCCGAGGGTATTCCATTCCCAGCAAAGGCGACGCGACGTGGGCCGATGCGCCGTGGCTGGGCTGTTTCCACCATCCACAACGATCTTGGTGAACGAGAAGTACTTGGGTCGATGGATCTGGAACAAGACCACGTTCGTAAAGGACCCGGAGACCGGCAAACGCACGCCGGTAGCACGACCGAAGGACGACTGGGTGGTCGAGGAGCGGCCCGACCTCGCGATCGTGGACGGCGACCTCTGGAAGCGCGTCCAAGCACGGCTGGAGACCGTGCGCACGGCGTACGGGGCGACGGAGAATCAGAAGCGACCCGGGGGCAGGCGCCGGAGGTGTATTCACCCCACCCTCTGTCCGGACTGATCAGGCGTGAGATCTGCGGCGCACGAATCACGATCCAGACCAGCCAGCGCAAGAAGAACGGCGTGGTCTACCGCTACGGGCGCTACCGTTGTTCGTTCCACGTGACGAAAGGACCGGCCGTCTGTTCCAACAGCATGTCGATCAGACAGGACGTCCTTGACGGCAGGCTATTGGACAAGTTCAACGGCGCCCTGACGCCAGAGATGATCGACTACCTCGTCACCGCAACGAACCAAGTGCTCCCGCAACTCCGGGGTGCCACGCCGCAGGAGATCGAGACCCTCACCGAGGAGCGACAGGTGGTCGAGCGTGAGCTATCAAACCTGGTGGAGTTCGTAATCAAGGGGGTGTTGTCGTCATCCCGACTGCGCGAGGACATTCGGGTCCGAGAACAACGGTTGGCCGAACTGGATCGGGGGCTGGAACAGCTACGCGCTGCGGCGCTGCCGGCACCCAGGCGGATCAACCGAGAGTGGATCGAGGATCAGCTCCAGACGCTCAGGAAGTTGGTGGCGAGGGACTCGGTCGGGGCGCGGCGCGAGATTCAGAAGCACATCGACGACTTGCGCATCGCGCCAGCGCCCGATGTGCGCGAGCGAGTCGTCCGGCTCACCGGCCGCGTAAAGATCGACGGCCTCCTCGGAGGCGAGGAGGCCGTGCGCCTACAATTGGTTGCGGGGGCTGGATTTGAACCAGCGGCCCTTGGGTTCTACAGGTAGCGCGTCGGCCAGTTGATGGTGCGCCACATGTGGGCCGACGGGCTCTGATCGAAGCCGAGCCCTTCCTTGGGCTGGCGGAAGTGACGC
>DATHIJ010000575.1:0-7210 GCA_035489975.1 Propionibacteriaceae bacterium
GCCATCGAGCGCGCGTACGCCGTCGAACCGTCCAGGTTTGGGCTCCAGCCGCCAGACGCCTTCGCGCGTAAAGAGCACCAGGAACCCCGCCGTCGCCATCGCTGCGAGGGTGTCAGAGCTCGGCCGTTCGGCGGGGATGAGCTCGAACGATCGCGCCAGTGCGCGTGCCAGATCGGCTACCTCGATATCGGCGTAGAGGCGGTGGATCGCCTCCACGCTCAGCTGCTCCTCGATCAGCTCGTTGACGAAGGCAAGCGTCAGCTCAGCAGCTGTGTCAGTGCGGCCAGTCGCCTCGCGAACCTCGTCGCGGTAACTGCGGGATACGCCATAACGGTGATGGCCGTCGGCGATCAGCACGTCATCGGCGGCCAGTTTGTCTCGAATAGCAGCAATCCGCTGCGGGTCGGTCACGCGTTCCAGCAGGTGTTCAACACCCGCATCCGTAACAGAGCCCAGCGCCTCACCCGGCTCGGCGAGCAACTCCGTCAAACCAGCTGAGAGAGAAAGTCCCCATACCGGGGAGAGGTTGGCTGTTGTGGCCCGAGTCAGGTCGAGGCGATCGGTGGACGCCTCCTGCGTAGTCCGCTCATGCGGAAGGACCCCACCGGCCTCAAGATCAACGACTTCAAGCGCACCAAGCACGCCAGCGATGTCGCGGCGCGTACCGGCGGAGTCGGTGAAACGCATGCGGTAGATGGTGAATGACGGTTCCGGGTCGATGACCAGCACTTGCTCATCGAGCCAGGCACGCATCGTCTTCGCCGCAAGGTCGTAGCGGTCTTCGCCACCCCGTGGCACGTCAATGCGCACGACGTTGTGGCGCGATCTCGCCTCGAGGGCCTCCACGTCAGCGTCGGACAACACGTCATATGGTGGCGCGATCACCGATGCCATTTCGTCGGTGGCGTAACGGATCGCGGCGAAAGGCTCAAAGCGCGGCACGGCACAAGGCTTCCATGCTTAGGCGCGGGATCTGAGCATGGCTCAGACTGCGTCAATGACACGTGGGGCGCCGTACGATCCGCCGCGAGGATGAGCACCGTGATCGACCCGAAACACCGCGGTAATCGAGGTAAGGAAAGATGTTCACGTGTTCCTGATGCGGATCACCCTGCCGGACCGACCAGGTTCGCTGGGGTCCGTCGCGACGGCTATGGGAAGCGTCGGCGCCGACATCAACGCCGTGGAGATCGTGGAGAAGAAGTCAGATGGCAGCGTCGTCGACGATTTCATCGTCGACCTACCGACCAGCCGGCTGCCCGAGACCATTGTGACCGCTTGCCAGAACCTTGCTGGCGTACGCGTGGAGTGGATCGCGCGTTATCCCGAGGGAGGTGGGCTGCAGTCCGACTTGGAGGCGCTGGAGCGGATGACGGCTGATCCACCGCACGCCGCGGAAACACTCGTCTCGCTCTGCCCCGTCGTTTTTCGTTCTCATTGGGCGAGTTTGATCGACGTGTCGGACGCTGCACCTCGCTCCAGTTTCTCGACGACCCTGGCACCGGACATGACCCCCGAGATCGCGGCGAGGTTCACACCATTCGACACCACACACCGCGCTGACCTGGATGCGAACTGGAGTCCTGGCTGGGGGGACACCACTGCAGTCGTCACTCCACTGGCCCGGGACCGGGTGATCGTGATCGGCCGCTTGGGTGGACCAGCGTTTCTCGACTCTGAGATCGCGCGGCTGCATCACCTTGCGGCCCTTGTGAAGTAGGCGCCGCCCTCCGCCTCAGGTACGTTCGGCCCCGTGGATACGTTCGGGTGGGCTGAGCTCGTCGCGTTGCTCACCTCGATCGGTTTCGGAACCGTGTCTGCGGTTGTCCCAATCGTCAATGCCGAGGCATATGTCATCGCCTCGCAGGTGTCAGCCGTCGCGGGGCCGATTCCCATTGCCGTCGGCATTGCAATGGGCCAAACGGTGGGAAAGCTCCTACTTTTCTTTGCCGTGCGCGAGGGAAAGGAACTCCCGTTCGTCAAACATCGGCGGGAGATCCGCCAACAACGCCCGGTCGGCCCAACCCGTGCCCGGTTTCGCGCGGCGATAGCCAAGCTGCTTGACCTGGTTGGACAAAAACGCTGGGGGTTGCCGATCGTCCTCCTCGCCGCCGTCGTCGGTATTCCACCGCTGTACGCTGTCGCCCTGCTTGCCGGCGCGACAACGATGCGGCCCCTTTGGTTCGGGCTCACCGTGTTCGTGGGCCGGCTCTGTCGCTTCCTACTCGTGGCGTCCGGCTTTTATGGCGTTCACCAGTTGTTCGTCTGACCTGCGAGCGTCCCGTGCGCTAGCACGCGCCGACTAAAGTGGTCCAGTGCCGAGGATCTTCAGCAATCTCAATCTGCATGGAGCCACCCCGCCGCGCGTGCAGCCGACACTCGGCGAGTGGGGTCCCGTGAAGGTGCCCAGCACTAAACAGAAAAAACGACTGCGTATCTGGGTCACGCTTGCGCTGCTCGGTGCCATGATCGCGATCTTTCTCCTTGGCTGGTATGTCTACTACCTCATGACCGGCAGCTGGGGCTTCGGTATCGGCGACGAAAGGCAGTTCTTCGACGCATTCCGGCTGTAAGCGCTACTCCCCTACGGTCGCCACCTGTCGGCCAGCCTCGGCGCCCTGCTCGAGCAGCACATCGAATGCTTCCGCCCCATTGAGCACCGGAACCTTCAGCTCCACAGCCTTGTCGTACTTCGATCCCGGGGAATCGCCGACAACGACGAAGCTGGTCTTCTTCGACACCGAGCCGGCGACCTTGCCGCCGCGCGAGGTGATCGCCTCTTCCGCCGAGTCGCGGCTATACCCCTTCAGGGAGCCGGTGACAACAACCGATAAGCCGGTGAGTGTTTGCTCCCGCGTGACCTTGGGCTCGTTGCGCATGACACAACCAGCGGCCTTCCACTTGGCGACGATCTCGCGGTGCCAGGGTTCGGCGAACCAGTCAGTGATGGCAGTGACCAGCGTGGGTCCGATTCCCTCCACCTCGGCGAGCTGCTCGGGAGTCGCGTCGCTGAGAGCGTCGATGTCGCCGAATGCCTCGGCAACGTCCGGTGCCACGCCCTTGCCGATGTGCCGAATCGACAACGCGACCAGGAACTTGTCCAGCGGCCTTGTCTTCGCCGCCTCGAGGTTGGCCAGCAGCTTGGCGCCGTTAGCCGAGAGTGCCCCGGACTTGGTCGTGAAGAAGTCGGTCTTGGCGAGCTTTTCCTTGGTCAGGCCGAACAAGTCGCCTTCATCGCTCAGCAGCCCGGCGTCGAGCAGTGCCTGCGCCGACTGATAGCCCAGCACCTCGATGTCGAGAGCCTCGCGGCTGGCAACGTGGAACAACCGCTCCCGAAGCTGTGCCGGACACGACCGCGTGTTGGGACAACGCAGGTCGGCATCGCCCGCCTTCTCCGGTCGCAGCTCAGTGCCACATGCGGGGCAGTGCGTGGGCATCACGAACGCACGCTCGGCGCCGTCGCGCAGGTCGACGACCGGACCGACAATCTCCGGGATGACGTCACCGGCTTTGCGAAGCACGACCGTGTCGCCGATGAGCACTCCTTTGCGGACGATCTCGCTGGCGTTGTGGAGCGTCGCCATACCCACGGTCGACCCGGCGACCTGGACCGGCTCCATGACACCAAATGGGGTCACCCGGCCCGTCCGTCCGACGTTGACGTTGATGTCGAGGAGCTTGGTGGTGACTTCTTCCGGAGGGTATTTGTACGCGATCGCCCAGCGTGGGGCGTGGGACGTCGAGCCGAGCTGGTCTTGCACCGCCCGCTCGTCCAGCTTCACCACCACCCCATCGATTTCGTGCTCAACTGAGTGCCGGTGCTCGCCGAAGTACTCGACCTGTTCCCAGACCTCAGCCAGGTTCCGCGCTAGCTTGCGATGCGGGCTGACAGGTAGTCCCCAACGATCCATCGCGTCGTACGCGTCGGAGAGCCGATCGGCCGTAAAGCCTTCCAGGGCGCCTATCCCGTGGCTGACAAAGCCTAGATTCCGCGAGGCGGTGACTTTCGGGTCCTTTTGTCGCAGCGAACCGGCCGCCGCATTACGGGGATTGGCGAAGGGTGCCTTTCCGCCCAAGACGAGAGATTCGTTGAGTGCGGCGAAGTCGGCCACCGCAAAATACACCTCGCCGCGTACTTCGAGTGTTTCGGGAACATCAGAGCCTGACAGCCGATGTGGGATGACCGTGATCGTTTTGACGTTTGCGGTGACGTCTTCACCGACGCGCCCGTCGCCTCTGGTTGCTGCACGTACCAACCGGCCGCCCTGGTAGACGAGGTCGATCGCCAGGCCGTCGACTTTGAGCTCACAGAGGTAGCCGGACTGTTCGAGCCGCCGTTCCCCGAGCTCGCGAATCGCCCTCTGGGCCCAGCGGTCGAGCTCCTCGCGACTGAATGCGTTGTCCAGGCTCATCAGTCGTTGCAGGTGCTCGACTGGTGTGAACGTGGTTGATGGCGGGCTGCCGACCTGCTGCGTCGGCGAGTCCGGCGTACGCAGGGAAGGGAACGCGTCCTCCAGCTCAATGAGTTGGCGCATCAAGGTGTCGAACTCACCGTCGGACATGGTGGGTGCGTCGAGCACGTAATACCGCCAGCGCGCTTCGTTCACCCGTTCGCTGAGATCTGCGTGCTGCTGACTCGCCTCCGCCAAGGACTCGGAACGCTCGATCTCTGGTTCGCCTGCTGGCGTGGGGAAGGTCTGATTCGCCACGTACGCACACTAACGCCCGGTGCTGACGGCCGGTCGAGCCTCGAGCGGCAGTGTCGTGGCTAGGCCGCAAGCTGCTCGGTGACGATGTGCGCCGCCGTGCGCAAGGTTCGGAGCGCGCGTACTGCTCCGTCGCGAGTCGCCGAGGCCAGGCCGCAAGCCGGCGTGATCACGGTCTGTGCCGCCAGCAGCTCCGGTTCCAGATTGAGATCGCGGAGGCGCTGGAGCACCCTTTGGGCCAGCTGATCGGGCGTGAGCGCACCGTCGGTGGGCAACGCACCCAGGCCGAGCCACAGTCCGGCCTCGAGGCTTGGCCCCACAGCGTCCCAGTCCGCTCCGGAAAGCTTGTCGACGTCCACGAGCACTCCAGACGCTCCGGCTGTCCTGAGCAGCTCGACAGGCGGCCCGGCCGCGCAACAGTGCACAGCAACATTGGTCGGCGCGAGCCGGTGAACGGTATAGGAGAGGGCGCCGCTGACCTCGCTGACGTCGATCGCCTTGTGCCGGGAAAGACCGCTCGCGGTGGCTATCGTGCCGGCAAGCACAGCGGGCAGCAGCGGCTCGTCCAGCTGGATGACGAACTCGACGTCTGGCAGGCGCCGGATGAGCTCGGCAACGAGCTGGGCGATTCCCTCGGCAAGCGATTGGCTGAGGTCCCGGCGCGCTCCTCGGTCGGCAAGAAGTCGATCACCACGGGGGCGTTCCATCATCGCAGCCATGGTCCAAGGGCCGGCGACGGAGAGCTTGATAGTTCCCTGATATCCCTGGGCGTGCTCTTCAAGAAGATCAAGGTCAGCGCGGAGCGTGCTGATCGCGAGCCGATGGTCCCTGCCGGGAGCGTCAGTGAGCCGCCACCCAGCAGGTTGCAAGTCGACCGCAAGGCCGGCCAGGAACGCCGTGGCACGTCCGATCATCCCGGCGTACGATCCGCGAGCGGGAAGCTCCGGAAGGTAAGGGAATTCGGGGCACTCGGCGAAAGCGATCTTGATCGCTTCATGCATGTCGGCCCCCGGCCAGGAACCGATGCCGGTGGTCCGGATCAGCGGCAGCTCCTGGACCGGCGAGATGCCACTCACGCGTGCGTTGCCGCTATGGTCGCGCTCCCGATGACTCGCGTGCCCTCGTAGAGAACCACTGCCTGGCCGGGCGCGACACCGGAGGTGGCAGAGTCCAGCACCACATCCAGACGATCGTGGAGGACCTGGACTGTGGCCGCCATAGGAACGCCATGGGCCCGGACCTGAACCTCGCCGGTCCACTTCGCGTCGGGAGCCTGGCCCGTCCAGGTGGGGCGGATGGCATGGATCCCATGTACTGCCAACGCATCCCGCGGACCAACCGTAACGGTGTTGGTGGTTGGCGTGATGGCCAGTACAAAGCGCGGCTGACCGTCGGGCGCCGGCGTGCCAAGCCGGAGACCACGGCGCTGCCCGATGGTGAACCGGTGCGAACCGGCGTGCTCGCCAACCCTGGCCCCAGCTACGTCGACGATGTCCCCCGGTCGATTGCCGAGCCGCTTTTCCAGGAATTCCGCAGTGTCGCCATTGGCGATGAAGCAGATGTCATGGCTATCTGGCTTGTCCGCAACTCCCAGGCCGCGCTCTCGCGCCCCTGCGCGTACGTCGGCCTTATGTGAGGCACCGAGCGGAAAGTAAGAGCGGCGCAGCTGATCTTGGTTGAGCACACCCAGCACGTACGATTGGTCCTTGCTGGCATCAACGGCGCGATGCAGCTCGACACCCTCGGCGCTGCGGCTAAGTCGGGCGTAGTGACCGGTGCAGACTGCATCGAAACCGAGCGCGACGCCGCGCTCCAGAACAGCCGAGAACTTGATCTTCTCGTTACAGCGTAGGCAGGGGTTCGGGGTACGACCGGCTGCGTATTCTGCGACGAAGTCGCTGACCACGTCAGCGGCAAAGCGATCCGATAGATCCCAGACATAGAACGGGATCCCGAGTACGTCGGCGGCCCTCCGAGCATCGTGGGCATCTTCCGCGGAGCAGCAGCCACGCGCGCCCGACCGGAAGCTCTGCGGGTTCTTGGAGAGGGCAAGATGCACGCCAGTGACATCGTGGCCAGCCTCGATGGCTCGAGCTGCGGCAACAGCAGAGTCAACCCCGCCAGACATCGCGGCCAGTACTTTCATTCGCGTCCTCTCACGGGTGGCAATCGCGACCAAGCAGCCTACGCGAAGGCGGCCGCGGCCTTGGCTCGGTGGACGGCTTCGGGTAGCGCAGCGGCAAGCGACGCGACGTCGCCTGGAGTCGAGGAGTGGCCAAGCGAGAACCTCAACGCCGAGCGTGCATCGTCCTCGCTATGTCCCAGTGCCAGCAGCACATGGCTCGGCTGTGAGACGCCGGCCGAACACGCCGCTCCCGTGGAGCAGTCAATCCCTGCGGAGTCCAGCAACATCAAGATGGCGTCGGCCGGGCATCCTGGGAAACCGATATTTGCTATGCCAGGAAGGCGATCTCCCTCCACGGTCGGGCCATACGGGACCGCCC
>DATHIJ010000576.1:0-15408 GCA_035489975.1 Propionibacteriaceae bacterium
CGTCGATGGTCAGCAGTGGCTTGTCGCGGAGCGGCTCCGGTACGTCGGGCAGCGGCGGCGGGCGCAGGAACCTAATGCGCGTGGAGATCTCCTCAGGCGCGGTTGCCGCCCAGTCGCGGTAGGTCCGCACCGCTTCGGCCCCGACCTCCGCCGGGAACACGAGCGCGCCGCCAAAGGCTTCGGCGATGGGCAGCAGGCGGAGGTGCATTGCGCTGACGATTGCGTAGCTCCCGCCACCGCCGCGCATCGCCCAGAAAAGCTCGGGCTCGGACTCGCGGTCAATCAGGCGGGACTCGCCGTCTGCGGTCACGACCTCGAGCGCCTCGACCCGGTTACAAGCAAAGCCGTAGTGGCGGCCGAGCCAGCCCAGTCCGCCGCCGAGCGTGTAGCCGGTGACGCCGATGTTGGGTGAAGAGCCCGGAAGGAAGCAGAGCCCGGCCTCCTGGGCTGCAACGGCGAGCTCCATCGCCAGCACCCCGGCCTCGATACGGGCGGTCATGGCCCCGCGATCGATCTCGATCCCGCGCATGCGCTCGGTCTTGATCACAATCGTGTCCTCGACCGGGCCGACGGGAGCAGCGCCGTGCCCAGTCGTCTGGCCGAGGAGCTTGAGCTCATGCGCGGCGGCGTACCTGATCACTGCAGCGATGTCGTCGGCGCCTTCGGCGAACGCGACTGCGGCGGGGTGCTGATCGACGGCGAGGTTCCAGGCTTGGCGGGCCTGGTCCCAGTCAGGGTCAGCCGGGGTCGCGACCCGGCCCGTCAGCGAGAGTTCGGTCAGTGGGCTCATTGAGAAACCTTATTGCTTGGGCCCGTCCGAATTCACGGGCCCAGAGCTTCGGCGACGGTCAAGGCGCTGGTGTCGCGGCGTAGGAGCTGATCTCAGCACGCAAAGCGTCCTTGGTCTTGGGGCTGGCGAAGGATGCGTCGACAGCTGCGATGGCGAGTTCGCTCAGACCACGTTCATCGAGGTTCAGCAATCTCGCCGCGATGGCGTACTCGGTGTTGAGATCAGTGCCAAACATTGGTGGATCGTCAGTGTTGATCGTCACTATGACCCCGGCTGACACCAGCTCGCGGATCGGGTGATGATCAAGTTCGGACACTACACGTAAGGCGACGTTGGACGTCAGGCAGACGTCCAGCGCGATCTTGTGCTCCACCAGGTGTTCCAGCAGACGCTGGTCATCCACAGCTGCGATGCCATGCTCGATCCGCTCGGCGCCCAGACTTGTCAGGGCGTCCCAGATGGTCTCGGGGCCGGTGGTCTCGCCGGCGTGCGGCACGCTGTGCAAGCCCGCCGCCCGGGCTCGGTCAAACTGATCACGAAACATGGAACGCGGAAAGCCCTGCTCTGATCCTCCGACGCCCAGGCCGACCAGCGCGGGCACGTCGTGATCAAGGGCAACCGAAGCCGTCAGCTCGGCTGCGGGCACGCCGAAATCGGCGGGGATGTCGAAGATCCACTGCAGTTCCAGACCAAGATCACGGTAGGCGGCGCGACGGGCGTCCTCGATCGCCTCGAGAAACGCCTCCGCGGGCAACTCATCGGTGATCGAGAGGTAGGGCGTCACTGTCAGTTCTGCGTACCGGATGTTGCGAGCCGCCATGTCGGCGGCGACGCCGTAGGTCAGCGAGTGTATGTCCTCGGCGGTCTTGATCAGCGCGACCACCGAGAGGTAGTTCCGGACGAAGTGCGCGAAGTCGTCAAAAACGAAGAACTGTGCCAGCTCCTCCGGATCGCTGGGCACTGTACCCGGGTGCCGCTCCGCAAGTTCAGCGACGACGCGAAGCGAGGCCGAGCCAACATGGTGGACGTGCAGCTCAGCCTTGGGCAGGCCGGCAATGAACCCCTCGGAGACAGCCACGGAGGCCAGTCTTTCAAGCTGTACGTGGCATGCGTGGCCGCGGCAGAAATTGACCATCTACCCGATTGACGCATCATCTTGCTGCGTGACCCCGAGAGCTGCCGGATGGTGCGGTCCCCGTTTCTCATCGCAAGACGGCAAGAATGGCTTCCCGCGGCCGATTGAGCACACGTTTCCGTCTAGGGATGGCTGGCGTCAGATTCTGACGGGAAGTACCTCCCTCAGAATCTGACGCCAGTTCCAACGACACGCCGGTGAGACTGCGGCCGGGGAACGAGTGTCAGTTTCTGAGGGGTCGACCGCCATTAGCCGAAACGACGAGCCGAAACCTCGTGCTCAGCCAGTCGACGAAGGGCGAGAATGATCGGTTCGAGCAGGACCGTGCCAAGTACCACATACCGCACAGCTGCGGTTGGTGAATCGGTCGGCACATTGTCGATCTCGAATTGCGCGATCTGCAGCATGTGGTCCCGATAGAAATCGAGCACGCCCTCAGCCAGTTCGACGCCCGCCTCTTCGAGCGCGCGGAGTGCGTCCTCCAACGCCGCATGGGTTTGGTAGTCCTTCTCGTCGATCTGCCATCCCCACTGCTGCATCAGTTCGTGGACGCGCGGCTGTCCTTTGGTGCTGTCGACCGGCCCGGCCACGGCTGCTGCAGCCACCCCAAGCAGCTCGTGCAGGGACTCGGGCGGTTTCTCGATCGCCTGAATCACCTGATGTGCGGCCGCGACGGAGAGCCCGGCTGGGCCCAGGAGCGCTCGAATGAGGCGCAGCCGCGCCACGTGGCTCTCGTCGTACTGCGCCTGGGTCGCCGCAGTACGAATGCCCTCAGGCAGCAGATGCTCCCGCAGATAGAACTTGATCGTCGCGATCGGGACACCCGCCTGTGAGGACAGTTCAGAAATTCGCATGGTGGCCTTCGCCTTGACATTGGATAGTGCTACTCTCCAATATTAGAGAGTTGCACTATCCAATATATCGGAGGACCTCGTGGCTGCCGTGATTCCGGGACGTATGACTCACGACTATGACGGTGAGCTTGTCGTGTTCCTGATCGGGATGCGCATCAACAAACCGTGGCGACCAGACTTGTGGCTCCCGGTGTTCGGTGCCATGCCCGCGATGCTCGCCGAGTTGTCGAAGGACACGGACTCCGGCCTGCTCGGCTATCGGCTTACGTTCGGCGCCGGCGGACCGCTTCTTGTGCAGTACTGGAACTCGCACGAGAAGCTGTACCACTACGCCAGCGACCGGACTGCCGCCCATCGTCCAGCCTGGGCTGCATTCAACCGCCGGGCGCGGCAGGCTCCAGGCGCAGTCGGCATCTGGCACGAGACCTATCTCGTCGAGCGAGCCGAGTCGGTCTACGCCGGGATGCCTGTTTCGGGCCTGGCCGCTGCAACATCCTCCGTGCCGGTGGCGCGGCGCGGTGAGACCGCGGCCGAGCGGCTCGATGCGCGACAGACCGGCTCATTTGTCGCCCTGAGCTCGGCGCAGCGCTTCAGGTGAGAAATGGTCTAGCGACGGTTTCACGGAGAGATAGCCTGAGCCGGTGCTAGTGCCGTCACTGCCAGTCCTACCGAGCCACTATGGCTATTACGGACCGGTTGGAACCTTCACCCACCAAGCGCTTCTGACGCTACCCGCACTGCCCGACGATCCCACCGCGTACACGACGGTCGGGCAAACCCTCCAGGCTGTCCGTGATGGCGATGTCGCCGCCGCACTAGTGCCGATCGAGAACTCAGTCGAAGGTGGGGTCACTGCGACGCTCGACAATCTGACAAATGGCGAACCACTGAGGATCATCCGCGAGGTGTTGCTCCCGGTTCAGTTCACCCTCTTTGCCCGCAGCGGGACGCTACTGCAGGACGTACGCCGCGTGCTCACCCATCCACACGCGGCAGCCCAATGCCGCGACTGGCTCGCCCGCAACTTAGGCCAGGCGATCATCACCGAGGGCGGCTCGACTGCGGCCGCCGCGGCAGAAGTAGCCGATCCACGCTCGCGGTTTGATGGTGCGATCTGTGCAGAGATTGCCGGTGAGCTGCACGGCCTGGTGCCGGTTGCAAAGGATATTGCTGACAATCCCGACGCGGTCACGCGATTTGTGCTGGTCTCGCGGCCTGGTCAAGTCGGCCCGGCCACTGGGGCCGACAAGACCACCCTGGTCTTGTTCATGCGCGACGACCATCCGGGTGCGCTTCTCGAGATCCTCGAGCAATTCGCCAGCCGCGGCGTGAACTTATGCCGGATCGAGTCGCGTCCGACCAAGAAGACCCTCGGTGATTACTGCTTCAGCGTTGACGCCGAGGGCCACATCGATGACGCGCGGCTGGCCGAGGCAATGATGGGACTGCATCGGGTCTGCCGCGACGTGGTCTTCCTCGGCAGCTACCCCCGGGCCGACCTGACTGAGCCGATCATCCGCGAGGGCACGTCTAACGAGGAGTACCTCGCAGCCGAGACCTGGCTTCGGAAGCTGCGCGGCTGACACCCTGCAGGCCACGTGCCTGAACGCGTCCTGAGCGCGTCGCGGTGCTGATCTCGCCGTCGACAGCAGGACGCTCCTGCACTGACTTCGGTACCCGCAGCCGCAGTGCACCGGGCACCACTTCAGCAGTTAAGGTGTTGCATTCCCCGACGGTGTCGCCGTCAAGCTGAACATGATCACGCTCCTCCACGGTGATGGTGACTTTGTGACCGGTGAGCCGATCCAGCTGGTCGTCAGGCTGCTTGCGCCGGGTCAAGACCCGCGTCGTCAACCTGATCCAGTCGCTGAGCGTTCGCGGGGAGGCGATCAACACGTCCAGCATTCCGTCATCGGCCCGGGCGCCCGGAATCAGTTGGATGTTGGCCATCAGGAAACCGACATTGCCAACGACGATGAGGTGCGCGCGGCGCTTGATCGGCGGCTGATCATCGACTGCGATGGTGGCGTGCATAGCGGGATGATTGGCGTTTTGCGCCGCCGAAACGAAGTAGGCGGCTGAGCCGACGGCCTTCTTCATCTTTGGATCGGCACGTTCCATGATCACCGCATCCAGGCCAATGCCCGCCATAACGGCGAAATGGTCAGGCGGCTGGTCGTCGAGCTGAAGGCGTACCAGGTCCAGCGCCTTGTCGACACCGTCGAAGGCAACGTCAAGCGCAGCCACTTCGTCCAGCGGGATGCCGATGTTGCGAGCCAGCAGATTGCCCGTGCCAGCAGGGATCAGGCCGAACGGAATTCCGGTGTGGGCAAGCCCGGAACAGATCACGCGGATCGTGCCGTCACCGCCGGCTCCCAGCACCAGATCAACCTTCTCGCGCACGGCTTGCTCAGTCATCGTCCGCCCGTGATCCTCACTCGTGGTCTCAAACCAGAGCGCCCGGTCCCAGCCGCGACTCTTCAGCTCGTATTCCACGTGCCGCCGGAACGTAATCCAGTCGGTGACCTTGGCCGGGTTGAAGATGACCGCGGCCCGCCGCAGCGGCGCGGCTGGAATCTCCTCCGAGACCGCCCGCCCGCGGACGATCTCGCCGACGAGCTCATGCGGAATCGGCACGCTGACACCCGCCACAAGCAACGCGGCTGTCGCAGCGAGCGCTCCCCACAATGCGCCGCCCACGATGTCGGTGATGTAGTGCCCGCCGACAAGCCAGCGATCGACTGCGACGGCGAGTACCAGGAGCCCGGAGCCGACCTGCCAGAGGACGCGTGCTCTCACGGTCTGCCTTGTCACGGCAAAAGTCGCGCCAACAGCGATCGAGAGAGCAACGGCGCCGGCAACGTGGCCGGACGGGTAGGAGTGGCCGGTTGAGGTGAGCAAATCAAGCGCCTGTTCCGGTCGCGACCGCTGGAAGATGAGCTTGAGCGCCGCTACACCGCCCCAACTAAAGACGATCACCAAGATCAACGCCACCGCGAGCTGACGCAATCGGCGCCGCGCCGCCCACAAGGCGATTGCCGCCAGCGCGGCGTACTCAAAGCCCGGCCAGGTCAAAAGGGCGAAAGCGGCACCGATCTCTGCGGCCCTGGAGGTCGGATCCAGCGGCGGCGCGAGAGTACGTTGATCAAAGGCCGCGAAAGCCGATGAGCTGAAGGTGAGCCAGGTCCAGACGACGAAAGCCACCAGCAACGAGATTGCGATGAGAATCGACGATCGGGACGGGGGCCGGCGGACCATAACCGCTTCATCATGGCAGCAGCGCCCAAGAGTGGTGTCGGTTTGGCCGGGTTCTGCGCTCTCATGGTTAGGCTTGCCCGGTGATTGATGTCAAGGTGCTCCGCCTCGATCCAGACCGGGTACGCGCGTCTCAGCGGGCCCGCGGCGAGTCGGAGTCTCTGGTCGACGATCTGGTCACGGCGGACGAGGCGCGTCGCAACGCGATTGCTCACTATGAGGAGCTCCGGGCCGAGCAGAAGGCGCTTGGCAAGCAGGTGGCACAGGCCAGCGGCGAGCAGCGTACGAGCTTGCTGAGCCGCACCAAGGAGCTTGCCGATATGGTCAAGAAGGCCGAGGCGGCTCAGAACGAGATTGCGATCGCCTTCGACCAGATGCTGCGTCAGGTCGGGAATCTGGTCTCTGAAGGCGTGCCGATTGGCGGCGAGGACGACTATGTCGTGTTGGAGACCCTCGGTACGCCACGCGATTTCGCTGCCGAGGGCTTTCGACCCAAAGATCATCTGGAGCTCGGTCAGCTGCTCGGGGCCATCGATATGGAACGCGGCGCCAAGGTGTCTGGGTCCCGCTTCTACTACCTCACCGGTCAAGGGGCAGAGCTCGAACTGGCGTTGATCAACCTGGCGATGAATATTGCGATCGGGAACGGCTTCATTCCGTTCATCCCGCCAGCGCTGGTCAAGCCGCAGGCGATGGAGGGCACCGGTTTCCTGGGGCAGGCCGCGCAGGATGTCTACCATCTCGAAGAAGATGATCTTTATCTGGTCGGGACCGCGGAGGTTCCGCTCGCGGCCTACCACGCCGATGAGTTTCTCGATCCCGACACGCTGCCCCGCCGCTATGTCGGCTTCAGCCCCAGCTATCGGCGCGAGGCAGGCTCCCATGGGAAGGACACCAGAGGCATCTTTCGGGTGCACTGGTTCGACAAGGTCGAGATGTTCGTCTTCTGCGCGCCGGAGGATTCCGCAGCAGAGCATCAGCGGTTGCTGCAGTGGCAGAAGGACTTCGTCACTGCGCTGGAGATTCCCTTCCAGGTGATCGAGCTAGCTGCTGGTGATCTTGGTCTGAGTGCCACGCGCAAATACGATCTTTACAGCTGGGTGCCGAGTCAAGATCGTTATCGAGAGATCACCTCGACCTCCAACTGCACCGATTTCCAGGCACGTCGACTCAACATCCGGGCCCGCTTCGATTCCGGCACCGCGCCGGTCGCGACTTTGAATGGGACGTTGTGCGCGATGACCAGGGCCATCGTCATGATCTTGGAGAATCACCAACTGGGTGATGGATCGGTGCGCGTTCCAGAGGCGCTACGGCCCTACTTGGGAGGCCGGGAGGCACTGACCCCGCGTTGACAGACTCAGCTGGTCAGGGCTGGCGCCCGCGCCTGGTCGCGCTGGACATTGACGGCACCGTGGTGGATCGCAACGGCTTTCTGCCGCGTGCGGTGGCCGAAGCGGTTGATCTCGTAGTCCAGGCGCGAGTACCGGTAGTGCTGTCGACAGGTCGGTCCTGGCACGGCACCAAGCCAGTGTTCGACGAACTGAGTTTGCCACCCGGGCCGACCGTCTGCTCCAACGGCGCTGTGATCGTACGGTATCCGCCGCAGGAGATCATCAAGGCGATCACCTTCGACCCACGACCGGTGATCAGCCAGGTCGAGGAGTTCGCACCCGGCTCCTTGATCGCTGTGGAGGAGATCGGCCGTGGTTACCGGCTCAATAGTCGTTTCCCGGGGGATGACCTGACTGGCGAGTTGATCATCGAGGATGCCGAGCAGCTCAGCTCACGGCCGGTGACACGCGTGATCGTAAGGGACCCGACTCGCTCCGAAGAGGATTTCGTCTCGCTGGCCCGACATCTCGGCTTGCACGGTGTTACCTACTTCGTCGGGTGGAGCGCCTGGCTCGACATCGCCCCAGAAGGCGTGAACAAGGCAACCGGGCTTGCCGAGGTGGCGGCGGGCTTCGGCGTCTCAGCTGCAGACGTACTGGCGTTCGGGGACGGCCGGAACGACATCGAGATGCTGCGCTGGGCGGGCCGCGGCGTCGCCATGGGTGACGCGCCCAATGAGGTCAAGGCCGCCGCCGACGACGTCACCGAGTCCATTGACCGGGACGGGCCGGCGGCTGAATTACGTCGCTGGTTCGGGTAGCGATCAGCGCCGGGGATCCGTGGACCTCTCGTCGTCGACGACGGTGCGGTCTCCGGCGTCGCCGCGGCGAAGATCATCATCGCGGAGTGTGTTGTCATCCACATTGCGCCGAGGTGAGCTGAGATTCTCGTCGCGGGCTGTGGGATCACGGACCTCGTCGCGGACTGTGCGATCGTTGACGTCGCGATCTTCGGCATCGTCGCGGCCCGTGCGATCGCTGACACCGCGATCGCGGACGTCGTCGGCATAAGACTCGTCGGTGGCACGCCGGGGAGCCGTGTCGTCGTCGGTGGCACGCCGGGGAGCCGTGTCGTCGGCGGTTGTCCGATCCCGGACGTCTGGGTCGATACGGTCCGCCTTGCGTAGTGAGTCCTCGACTTCGCTACGCTCGGCCGCAGTGCGCTCTCGTTGCTCCGCGGAGACCGATTCCAGCCGGTCCGCCTCGGCGCGCACATCCTGGGCCTGAGCCGCCATCGCGTTAGCGTCGGCCTCTTGTCTTTCGAGGGCCGCTGCCCGCTCTGTTGCCTCTTGTCTGACCTTTTCGGCGCGAGCGCGCCGCGCGCTGGCACGGCGATTCATCACGAGGAACGCCACAACGGCCAGGATCACGAGAACGACGATGCCGAGAATGATCCATCCGGTGACAGTCATGCCGGTTCCCTTCTCTCAGGCGGACTTGCACTTATGCCCGCGCCTGAGACTGCCGCGCGATTGTCCGCTAGACATGGGTACCCCACCGATCTATTCCGAAACTGAACTTCAGCTCTGGGTCGTTTCGACGGCTGTGATGAGAGATGTACGCGTTCGGCGCCGGAACCGGTCCTCTTGGCCAGGGTTGAGCCTCGGGCAGCCGGCCTGATACTGACCTTCTTAGAGGTACATCCCCCCGCTGCCCTCGCGGCGACTTTCGGGTGGCGGCGGTGGCACGGTGCCGGCCGGTAAGGCCCGTCGCATCTGCTCGAGCTGCGCACGAGCAGCCATTTGCTGCGCAAACAGTGCCGTCTGAATGCCGTGGAACAGACCCTCGAGCCAGCCGACGAGTTGGGCCTGCGCGATCCGCAGCTCAGCATCACTGGGAGTGGCATTGTCACCGAACGGAAGAGTGAGGCGATCCAGTTCATCGGCGAGCTCGGGCGCGAGGCCCTGCTTGAGCTCGATGATCGAGGTGTGATGGATCGCCCGCAGCCGCTGTCGGCTGGCATCGTCGAGTGGCGCCGACTTCACCTCGGCGAGGAGCTGCCGGATCATATTGCCGATCCGCATCACCTTGGCAGGCTCCTCGACCAGGTCGGTGACCGATCTGGGCTCCTCATCCGTCCCCACGTCTTCACGAGGCGGCCCCTCGACGGCCATGCCTTGTGGCGTCACAACATAGACGCGCCCGTCATCGGTCGGACCCGCGACACCTTGCATCTCGGGCTGCTCATCGCCAGCAGTCGAGTCAGTGGTCATGTCTGTAGATCCTAATGTCGAGCGCACCTAACCCATCTCGGGTGAGGGAAAACAAGTGGAGTAGGTCAGCAGGCCAGCCCTACCCTGAGTTAGTCATGCAGGACTTCCCACCGTTGGTCCCGGACATGGCGGGGCCGGACGTTCGCGCACACACCACTCCCACTCACAGAGGGCGGGCTGCGGTGCGCTGGCGCCTGCCCAGGCGGGACTTCTCCAGTCCGCAGACCCGAAGCGGGGTCCGATTCCTCGGCTGGTTGTTGTGGCAGCAGCTGCCGCTGCTGTTGCTCAGTTCGCTGCTCAGCGTGATCGAGTGGCTGCCCGGCTCGGTGGGCCCGTACCTGGTCGGCAAGATCGTGGACGACGGAATCCTTCCGGGCGACCTAGCCGTAGTCGGTCGGCTCAGCCTGATCATGTTCGGTCTGGTGGTCATTGGGATCGTCGCGAGCGTGCTGGGCCACACGCTTGTCGTGCGTACGTGGCTGGTCGCGATGTACGGCTCGATGAAGCTCGTGACGCGTAAGGCGACCCAAATGGGACACGTACTTCCGCAACGGAGCCCCACCGGCGAGGTGCTCAGTGTCTCGGCGAGTGACTCCGACGAGTTCGGTTCCCTGACTGAGATCGTCTCCCGTTTCGTCGGCGCCTTGATCGCCTACCTGGTGATCGCCGGCTTGGTGCTCTCGACGTCGGTCAAGCTCGGCATTGTTGTGCTGCTCACGGCACCTTTGATCGTGTTGTTCGCGATGCCGTTGCTCCGGCCGCTGCAGCGTCGTGAAGAGATCGATCGCAGCAGGACGTCGGATCTGACGTCGATGGCAACCGACATCGTGGGCGGGCTGCGGATCTTGCGCGGTATCGGCGGCGAAAGGACCTTCGCCCGCAACTATGCCGAGCAGTCGCAACACACACGGCAGGCTGCGGTCTCAGCTGGTGTCTGGCAAGCCGCCGTCGAGGGGACAGGCGTGCTGTTCTCCGGTCTGTTCCTGGTTGCCTTGACCTGGCTTGGCTCCGGGGAAGTCGTGGCCGGAGACCTCAGCGTCGGCCAGTTGATCAGCTTCTTTGGTTACGCGATCTTCATGGTATGGCCGATTCAGACGTTCTTTGAGTTGGCGCAGAAGTGGGTGCGCAGCGTGGTCTCGGCGCGCAAGACCGTCGCGGTGCTGGACCAGCAGCCGCCGTGGCAGGCGCCGCGGCAGCCATTGACGTTGCCGGACGACGCCGTCTTGCATGATCAAGATTCGGGGTTCGTCGCTGAGCCGGGGGAATTCACGATCATCGTCTCAGCACTCCCGGACGACTCGGCCGCGCTAGCCGACCGGCTCGGTCACTATCTACCGGCTGATCATGAACCGGTGAGCCTGGACGTAACGAACGGTCTCAAGGGACGCGCTGCCCGTCGATGGCGAAAGCAGCAGCGCGCCGAACGAGTCCGGCTCGCCGAGCGAGACCGGCAGCTCGCGGGGCAGAAGTGGGGGGTGAGCCTCGGCACCGTGGACCTCGGCGATGTTGGTATTGATCAAGTGCGGGAGCGGATTGTGGTCAGCGATACCGCAAGCCAGGTCTTCGCGGGCACGCTGCAGTCCGCCATCGATCCGCACGGACGTCTCAGCCTTGCCGAGGCCGAGACGATGCTCCGTGTTGCCGCGGCGGAAGATGTGTTCGCCGGTTCGCATGGAGGTTGGCAGGGTCGCATCGACGAGCGTGGCCGCGGACTGTCCGGCGGCCAACGGCAACGGGTCGTGCTGGCGCGAGTGCTCGGGCTGGACCCTCAGATCTTGATCTTGGTTGATCCAACTTCTGCTGTCGATGCGCATACCGAGGCACTGATTGCCGAGCGGTTGGTAGCCCATCGCCGCGGCAAGACGACCATCGTGGCAACGGTGTCGCCGCTGCTGCTGCATCATGCCGACCGGGTGGCGTTTCTGCTCAACCAGCGGATCGTCGCGTACGGAACGCACGAGGAGCTGCTGCAGACGAACCCGAACTACCGGCGTACGGTGGCGCGCTCGCTTGACGAGGCTCCCGCTACGGGCACTGCTCCCGCGACCGACGCTCGCCGTGCAGAGGTAAAGGGCTCCGATGACTGATCTGCAGACCGGTCTGCGCGGTTCGGCGGAGACCTGGAGGTCGACACCTTCGACGCCGCAGGTGCCTGACGCGTTGTCGCCGCCGCAGAGCGGCTCGCTGGTATCGCGGTTGCGGGCCTGGCGCCAGCGTCATCTGCTACGTGAGCGGCGGGCGGCAGAGTTCTTCGCAGATTCGCGCAAGCCTGACCTGGGCCTTCCCGTGGCCGACCGACGCGACGTGGGTGCCTTCGCCTCCCGCCTGCTGAGCAGGAGGCGCTGGATGATCACCGCACTGCTGCTGTTGCACGCGCTGGCTGCCATGGCCGGCCTGGTCGTACCACTCATTCTGGGTTCGTTGGTCGACACTGTCTCAGCTGGCGGCACCTCGGCGGCGACTCTCAATGGGCTGGCCCTCGCGGTCGCTGGCGTCGTCGTGATGCAGGCTTTCTTGACCTTCTTCGCGCTGTGGACGTCGGTGATCTTCGGCCAGGATTTGTTGTCGGAGGCACGCGAGTATGTGGTGCGGACGGTCCTCGGGCTGCCGCTGGGCAGGGTGGAGAGCGCGAGCACCGGTGACCTGGTCACCCGGGTGACTCGCGATGTCGGCACGATGAGCATGAGCGTCCGCTTCGGCCTGCCAGAATCGGTGATCGCCGGCATGACGACGCTGCTCACAGTGGTCGCCATGCTGATCAACTCGCCTTTGCTGACGCTGCCGCTATTGATGACGGCGCCATTGTTGATCATCGCCGCGAGACGCTACCTGAAGCGTGCCCCGAAGGGCTACATCACCGAAGGTGGCACCTACTCGCAGATCAACTCCACATTCACCGAAACCGTCGAGGGGACGCGTACCGTCGAAGCCCTTGGGCTACAGCGGAATCGCATCGAGCGTGGCGATGATGACATCGCGGTATCCGCCCAGGCCGAGCGGTACACGATGACCCTCCGCAACCTGCTGTTCATCGTGATAGGCGTCGCCTACGACACACCGCTCCCTCTGGTGCTGATCCTTGGCGGCATCGGCTATGTGAATGGCTGGGTGAGCTTGGGTCAAGTGACGGCCGCGACGCTGTACGTGCAGGCGCTCGTGGAGCCACTTGATCGGCTGATCCGCAACATGGATCGGCTACAGGTCGGCATTGCCTCGACCTCTCGACTACTCGGCATCGCGGCAGTGCCCAAAGATCGCGAGGAGGGCGACCAGTTGCCTGCTGGCAACCACCTTGTGGGCCAGAATCTGCGCTTCGCGTATCGCGATGATCATGATGTGTTGCATGGCATCGACCTGGCACCGCGCTCCGGGGAGCGGCTGGCCATTGTTGGACCGAGCGGCTCGGGCAAGTCCACTCTCGGTCGGCTGCTGTCGGGCATCCACAAACCGCGTACCGGTTCAGTCACGGTGGGCGGCGTCGAGCTCACAGCGTTGCCGCTGGCTGCGCTGCGGACTGAGGTTGCATTGGTGACCCAGGAGCACCACGTGTTTGTTGGCACGGTGCGTGACAACATCATCTTGGCTCGAGAGTCGTCGCCTGACGACGTGGTGATCGAGGCGCTGCGCACCGTGGACGCGTGGGACTGGGTACAGCGCCTGCCCCAACAGCTTGACACCGTGCTCGGCTCCGGTCACCAAAAGCTGACGCCCGCGCAGGCGCAGCAGATCGCGCTGGCTCGGTTAGTGGTCGCGGACCCTCACACGCTGGTCCTGGATGAGGCCACATCATTGATTGATCCGCGTACGGCTCGGCATCTGGAGGGCTCGATGGCAGCGCTGCTCCAGGACCGTACTGTGGTCGCGATCGCGCATCGGTTACACACCGCGCATGACGCCGACCGGATCGCGGTGGTCATCGACGGCCGGATCGCAGAGCTCGGTAGCCATCACGACCTGGTGGCCGCCGATGGCGAGTACGCCCGCTTATGGAGGGCCTGGACCTCGTAAACTGCCCGCCCGATCGCGTGCGCGCCACCCGCGTGCGCGTTTTTCCGCACAAGGCCACGAATTGGGCTCGATTCGGCTCGGTCGGGCCGCATTTCTCCGCACAGAGCCACGAATGCAGCGGGATGCCGATCATGAGAGCGAGATGCCTGCTGGCGTTATCCACAGCCACTGAAGGCGGGTAATCCACAGATTTCTTGTGGCGCGCACGAATGGATGGATGCTCAACAAACTCTCCAACATGACAGCAAACTCACGCCAGATCGTCCTCACCAGGGCCAAGGCACGAGCCCTGGGAATCCCGCTTTCCGACCTACTTGGGCCTGGGTTCACTCGCCTGTTTCACGACACTTACGTCGGCTCCAACCAGTTGATCACTTTGCGAGTGAGAGCTAGAACGATCATGAAGCGGCTCCCGGCTGCGACGCATGTGAGTCATCACACAGCCGTACGACTATGGGGAGGCGTGGCTCCTGACTCGGCCGACATTCACGTCAGCATGCTGTCGCGGGAGACTCGATGCCGCCGGGCGGGCGTCGCAGCCCATCTGGGAGCTGCGTCGGTGCAGACGACGAGCTGCGACGGCGTACCGACTTCGACGCCGGTGCAGGCCTTCCTCGATTTGGCCAGTGTTGGCATTGGTCTGGTTGACCTGGTGATCGCGGGCGACAGTTTGGTCAAGGCGAACGGTCTGGACCCGCAGAAGTTCGTGGCGGCTGCCGATGCGTATCGCGGTCGGAACGCCAGGCGTGCCCGCCGGGCTGCGTCGCTGATGCGTGCTGGTGTCGACTCTCCGATGGAGACGCGGCTACGTCTGCTCATCGTCCTCGCGGGCCTGCCCGAACCGCAAGTCAACGTGATCGTGCGCATTGCCGGCGGCAAGTGGCGCTGGCGGTTCGACCTCTGCTATCCAGAATACAAGTTGATCATTGAGTACGACGGTCGCCAGCATGCCTACGACGCGGGGCAGTGGAGCCATGATCTCGAGCGGCGTGAATGGCTTGATCAAGATGGCTGGCGGGTTCTGGTTGTGATCTCGGATGGCATCTACGGAGACCCGCTGCGGACGTTGCAGCGGGTGCGGTCGGCTCTGGAGGAGCGAGGAGCTCGCGTTCCGAAATCCTTCAAGCAGGAGTGGAGCCGCCACTTCATAGTGCGCTCGTAGCGGCTCAGGCGGCTTTTGCGGCCCTGTGCGGAGAAACGCGGCCTGAAGCTGGCGAATCGAGCAGTATTCGCGGCCTTGTGCGGAGGAACGTGAGATTGGCGGGTTAGCGAGAACGAGAAAGGGCGAGACCGGCCGGTTAGCGAGAACGAGAAAGGGCGAGACTGGCGGCACAGCGAGAAACGCGAGGCTGGGTGCGCTACCGCGCAACTGAGAGCACGATCTTGCCGATGTTCTTGCCCGATTCCAGATGAGCGTGCGCGCTGGCAGCTTCGGCCAGGGGGAACACAGTCAGCGGTGGCTGCCTGATTGTGTTGTCGGCGATCAGCGGCCAGACATTCTGTACGAGACCGCGGCAGATCGCTGCCTTCTCCTCGACTGGCCGGGCGCGCAGCAAGTTCGCGGTGACGAGCCCACGTCGCGCTGCCAAAGACGCCAGGTCCAGCGTGCCCTTGCGACCACCTTGCATGCCGATGGTCACCAGCGCCCCATCGATCGCGAGCAGCTCAACATGATCACCAAGGTATGTGGCCCCCATGTTGTCCAAGATCATGTGTACACCGTCACCGGCGACCTCCCGTACTGCGGCGGCCCAGTCAC
>DATHIJ010000577.1:0-2165 GCA_035489975.1 Propionibacteriaceae bacterium
AGGCATTGGCGTGACGAATTCGAACAGCGGTGGGAGAGCTTCCCGGATCCGGGCGGCAGCTGCCGCATGCTCCTCGGCCGAGCCGAACCCGGTGATCAGTAGCGCGTACCCGGGCCGGAATTGGTGCTGCTCGGGGACGAATGGGGCCGGCGGCGCGTTGAGGCCTGCGATCACCGCGTTGAGGTCGCGGGGCAGCGTGGCGATCACCTCTCGAGCAATGCGTAACACCTCCGCTCCTTGGTCGATCCCCCAGAAGAACAGCCCGAACTCGATCAGCGGCCCGACCTTGTGCAGCTGGAACTCGAAGCTGGTGACGACGCCGAAGTTGCCGCCGCCGCCCCGGATGGCCCAAAACAGCTCCGGATTCTCGTCCGCCGCGGCTCGCAGGATCCGGCTGTCAGCGACGACAATCTCCGCCGCAATGAGGTTGTCGATAGCCAGGCCGAACTTGCGGGTAAGCCAACCCATGCCGCCACCCAGGGTCAGCCCACCCACACCGGTGTGGCTGACAAGACCGGCGGGTGTTGCCAGCCCGTGAGCTTGGGTGGCGGCGTCCATGTCGGCCAGCAGTGCACCGCCACCGACTCGGGCGCGTCGGCCTGCCGGATTGACTGTGACCTCACAAAGCTGACTCAAGTCGATCATGAGCCCGGCGTCCTCGACCGCGGACCCCGACATGTTGTGTGCCCCACCACGTACGGAGATCTCGAGCCCCTGCTGCCGAGCAAAGCTGACTGCCGCGCTGACGTCTGCAGTGTTCAGGCAGCGGGCGATCATGGCCGGGTGGCGGTCGATGTCGGCGTTCCACACCACCCGCGCAGCGCCGTAGGCGCTGTCCGCCGGCACGATCACCTGTCCAGTGAACGTTTCGCGGAAGTCATCGAGTGCTGACTCAAGCACCTGTGTCACGGCTCAACCCCTCTCATGTGTGTCCCGCAGGGGACTGTGCGGAATCCCTGCAGATGCATCTCATTCTGAGGAACTGGATTCATAAGCACAAACGAAGTTAGAATGGATTTCCATCATGGATGCTAATGGTTCCACCTACTCGGCCGCTTGGGCCGGCCTTGAGATGCGCCACCTGCTGGCCCTGGTCGCAGTGGTGGAGAGCGGCACCTTCAGCGGCGCCGCCGAGCAGCTCGGCTACACGCAGTCGGCTGTCAGCCAGCAGGTCGGAACTTTGGAGCGCATCGTCGGCACGCTGGTGTTCGAGCGCCCGGGCGGCCCGCGCCCGGTGCGACTGACCAACGCAGGGCAGCTGCTGCTGACTCACGCTCGAGCCGTCCTGGCTCGCGTCAATTCAGCAGCCACCGACCTGCGTGCGCTCGCCTCCGGCGAACGAGGGGAGCTGCGCGTGGGAACGCTACCCAGTGTCGGGACCAAGATCCTTCCCCAACTCCTGGGCACCTTCCGTGCCGAGTGGCCCGGCATAGAGATTCTGCTGCGCGAGTCTCGGGATAGCGCCGATCTGATCCATGCCGTCGAGACTGGTGATGTCGATGTCACCTTCATCGACATCGGCCCGTACGAGACTGGGCCGCTCGAGGTGCGTCCGTTGCTTGAGGACCCCATGGTTTTCGTGGCACCGGCGAACGCTCCCGAGGCGGAACGGCGAGCGGTGAACATTGCCGACATCACCCAGCTCCCGATGATCGGCACCCGCAACATCGGATGTCGGCAGATCATCGACAATGCCTTCCGCCAAGCCGCAACGCCGCCGAAGTACGTCTTCCGCTCCGATGACACCCCGACCATCCAGGGCCTGATCGGTGCCGGGTTGGCCTACGCCGTCCTGCCTATGTTGACCCTTGACGAGAACGATCCGAATGTGGCGATCCTTCGCATCCGCCCCGAGCCCTCGGCACGTCGGCTCGGGATTGCTTGGCATCCCGAGCGAAGGCCTACGCCGGCCCTCATGCCCTTTATCGAAGCCGCGGCCGAAATCTGTCGCGGGCTTGCCGAGGAATGGGAAACGTCATGGGCCGCGTGAGCCACATCTACAGGGAACGAGTCACGATTTCGGTGACTTCTGCATCACTCAGCACAATCGGGTTCCCTCGCATACTGCTGGCGTTCTGTGCGGCAGTCACCACCGCCGGAATCTCATCCTCGCTGAGCTGGTAGCTGGCCAGTCCTGGAATCGACAGCGCGGCAGTTAGCTCCTG
>DATHIJ010000578.1:0-2178 GCA_035489975.1 Propionibacteriaceae bacterium
TCCTGATACGTCCTCTGAGCGGGTTTTACCCGCCTTCGGCCTGCACCCGGCCTGCTCCCGGCACGCTCCCGGCAGGCGCTACCTAGGCTACCCAACCTTGCGACCAGACAATCACTGGCTGTGTGCGGCACACCTCGTCAGCGTGAGCTTCTGTCGATCCTCAGTCCCGGCCTGTCAAAGTGGTTCTCTCCATGACTCCAGCACTCAACATGCGCCACGCCATCTGACAGACCTCGATCGTGAAGACCACCAGAGCGACCTTACGAGTGGCAGTGACGATGGTCGAGATGATGATCATCGCATGCCCCTCGCGACCAAGGTAACTGTCATAAAACAGGGGATAGACGAGTTGGGTCAGCAGCGCCAGGATCAGAACCTGTCCGGCGACCCGGCTGATCGCAGGCTGTTCGTCGTGCGTGGCCTGGGGCCGGTAGGCCAGCAGCGCCGCCATCGGGCCACCTACCCACAGCAGATACTGCGGGCTCAACGTCTTGTTCGTGATCACCATGATCGCCACTGTGGCGAGCACGACGAAGCCGATGGCGGCGGGAGTTGATCCGTCATGGCGAAAGGCCCGGACGGTGAGCAAAATGATCAGCGCCAGACCCAGCAGCGTGGCAACGCTGCTGATCATGACCCAGGCATCCACGCCCGGGCCGAAGATCTCGTACGCCTGGTATTGGGAGATGTCGACAATCCATTGATCCGGCCTCAGAGCCCGTGCCAGCATCAATGGCGTTGCCCAGATCGACTCGATCTGAAGCCCGCGATCAGACTGCCAGGTCAGCGGCGAAATGAGTCGTGACCAGCCACCGAAGATCAGGCTGATCAAGGCCAGACCGAAGCCGACGACGACGAAGGCGACGCCCGCAGGTCGCCGGTCGGATCGATAAGACATGAATGCAGCGATGAGCAGTGCCGGCCAGAGCTTGATTGCAGCACCCAAACCTGTAAGCGCCCCGGTGACCCACGGCTTGCGCCGCGCCGCGAGGACCGCCCCACCGGCGAGCACGGCCGGCAACATATCGAAGCGCAGATAAGCCAGCGGACCGATGAGCGGTACGAAGATCAGCCAGAAGTCGACCGCGCGGTCGTGCCGCCGACCGGTCGCACGCCAGAGTGCGTAAGTGAACAACGCATCTAGGGCCAGCATGAAGATCACAAAGGCGATGAGATAGCCGACGCGGTTACCAAGGGATGCGCCGTAGGGAAGCCAGAGAATCCAGACCACCGGTGTGGGGTACTCGTAGAGGGTGCGATCTAGGCCGACAGCGAACAGCGCGTTTATCTTGCGGTGGTAGTAGAAGACGTCTCCCACCACGAAGCGCTCAAAGGCCGCCAGCACCACCAAGATCAGCAGGCGAGTCGCCAGCCAGACAAGAACGATCGCACGGGCACCACGGTGTGCGTCGTACCAGGCCGCGAGGCGGCTCATTCCGAACCCGCAAATTCGGCTGGCAGGGGAGTGCGCATCGGAGTAGGTGAGTCTTCGTCGCCGGACAGAACGCATGCGAACCTACCAGGGACGAGCCTCCCTGGATTTGCATCGCTGGTGAGCTGGAACTGGCCAAACCGGCACTCGCTGGAGGACTGGAGGTCCGAAATCAGGGATCCGTGCGTAACGCAAACATCCCACGCTGCGTGGGCCGTTGACGCTGTGCGTGGCGCGCGCGCGCCATGTGCAGCGTGAGGATCCCACGCTCGGTCCGGGTCATCTCGACGCCCCAGCAGGCGGCAGAGGCGGTCCGCCGCACTCGCCCAGATCGTGTCGTCCCTGTCCATTGGGGAACCTGGTGGCCCGCCCGCCTTCCCCAGAGGGCCGATCTGATCGATCTGCCGGCCGCTGCCTTCGCTGCGCAGGTCGTACGCATCGCACCAGCGACCAGCGCCCATGTCCTCCGCAGCTCGTCATCCGTCGGGCGAGCACTTTTAGACATGCCGTGGGAATCGGTGCTTGGACGGCAACAACGCAGCAGGTCCCCGCATCACGAGCCAAAGGCGTGCGCCCCCACGAACGCCGCCCCCTGGCGATTTGTCCCGGCCACCTGTCCATGTTGGCCGCTCGATGAACACGCTGAATTCGGTCGGCTCCGCGTCCGACGCGACGGGTACGAGCCTGACGTCGCTCGGGGTCGGATTCAGCGTGTTCATCGAGCGGCCAACATGGACAGGTGGCCG
>DATHIJ010000579.1:0-5472 GCA_035489975.1 Propionibacteriaceae bacterium
AGACCGGATTGCCGAGTCCTGGATCTCGGTGGAGATCGATCGTGCAAGCCCCGACGAAGCGGCGGAGCAGCTGGCCGGCAGTGTTCGGCAGGTCTTGGCGGATGTCCGAGTTGCTGTCGAGGACGGGCCAGCGATGCGCGAGCAACTGCTGCAGGCCAGCGCTGACTTGCGCGCTCATCCGCCAGCGGGCATGGAAAAGGTTGACGTCGAGGAAGCGCAGGAGTACCTCGACTGGCTTGGCGATGAACGCTTCCTCTTTCTGGGCTGTGTTGAGTATGGCCGTCTGCCCGACGGCAGCCTTGCTGGGAACAACAAGCTGGCGCCAGTGCCTCACAGTGGGCTTGGCTTGTTGCGGCCGGAGCAGCCGCAGGCCAGCCAGCGCCTCGGCAACGCCGCAGCCGAACCAACCGAAATTGCGCCGCTCACCCTCACAAAGTCGAGTCAGCGCTCCACAGTGCACCGGCCGCTCTACCTGGACGACATCGCCGTCGGTGTGTTCGATGTGCAAGGCCGGCCTATCGGTGAACGTGAATTCCTCGGTTTGTTCAGCCCAGCCGCCTACCACGAGAGCGTGCTGAGGATCCCGATGCTACGGCGCAAGGTGGCAGCGCTTTTCGAGCGGATGGCCTTCGCCTCGACCAGCCACTCCGGCAGAGACGTGATCGAGATTCTGGAGGACTATCCGCGTGACGAGTTAGTGCAGGTATCCCTCGACGAGCTGGAACAAGCAGTCGTCGAGATTCTGGATCTTCAGGAACGCCAACGGCTGCGGCTCTTCCTGCGTCACGATCACCGCGCCCGCTACGTCTCCGCCCTCGTCTACCTGCCACGGGATCGCTACACCACCGCCGCCAGTCTGCGGTGCGAGCAGATCTTCCGGGATGCGTTCGCGGCAGACCGGGTCGAGTACACCACCCTGGTCTCGGACTCGGCTCTGGCCCGACTGCACTTCGTCGTCCGTCGCGCCGATGCGGCACCACTTCCCGAGGCCGACCACGAGGAGCTGGAACGACGGCTTGCGGACGCGATCCGTTCCTGGAGTGACGATCTGGCTGAGACGCTGAGGACCGAGGTGGGCAATGAGGAGGCTACTCGTTTGCTGCGCGTCTACGGCGAGGCTTTTCCGCAGGCGTACCAGGAGGATCACGCAGCTGACGTCGCAGTCGCCGACCTGCTTCGGCTCGATCGCCTTCAGCCGGACGAGGCGCACGCCGTAAGCCTCTATGCTCCAGCCGGGGTCGCGTCGGATCAGCGCCGGCTCAAGCTCTTCTCCACCGAGTCCGTGTCGCTGTCGACAGCGTCGCCCATCCTGGAGGACATGGGTGTTGAGGTGATCGATGAGCGCCCATACGGGTTGACTCTCACCGAAGGCGCACGGCGGTGGATTTACGACTTCGGGCTGCGCTACGAGGTAACTGCCGAGACCACTCCGGATGCGGCGAGCCACCTGTTCGAAGACGCGTTTGCAGCGGTGTGGAGCGGTGCCGCGGAGAGCGATGGCTTCAACGCGCTTGTGCTACATGCCGGGCTGAACTGGCGGCAGGTTGTCCTGGTGCGCGCGTATGCCAAGTATCTGCGACAGGTCGGCACCCGGTTCAGTGAGGAGTATCTGCAGTCCTGCCTCCTAGCAAATGTCCGGATCGTCCGTTGCCTGGTGCGACTGTTCGAGGTCCGTTTCGATCCCGACGGCGAGTCACGTCGGGTGAACCTGGAACAGGCGTTGGTCCAGCAGATTCGCGGGGCATTGGACGACGTAGCCAGCCTGGACCAGGACCGCATCTTGCGCTCGCTACTCGGCCTCATCTGCGCGACTTCCCGCACGAATTTCTTCCAGCCGGGTGAGGCCGGGGCACCTGGCAAGTCGTACCTAGCGCTGAAGTTCGACCCACGGGCCATCTCCGAACTGCCGGAACCGCGGCCCCGGCTCGAGATCTTCGTGTACTCGCCTCGGGTCGAGGGTGTTCACCTACGCTTCGGTGCTGTTGCCCGCGGTGGCCTGCGGTGGTCTGACCGCCGAGAAGACTTCCGTACTGAGGTGCTCGGCCTGGTCAAGGCGCAGATGGTCAAGAACGCCGTCATCGTTCCAGTGGGCGCTAAAGGCGGGTTCGTTGTGAAGTCAGCGCCTGAGGGCGCGGGCGGGAGCGAAGCGTGGCTTCACGAAGGAGTCGACTGCTACCGGATCTTCATTCGGGGCCTGCTGGACCTGACTGACAACCTCGTCAACGGGAAGGTGGTGCCGCCGGAGCGGGTCGTCCGGCACGACAGCGCCGACCCCTATCTCGTCGTCGCTGCCGACAAGGGAACGGCGACCTTCTCCGACATTGCGAACGGTGTCGCCGCGGACTACAACTTCTGGCTGGGGGACGCCTTCGCCTCGGGCGGCTCGGTGGGCTATGACCATAAGGCGATGGGCATCACGGCACGAGGCGCCTGGGAATCGGTGAAGCGGCACTTCCGCGAGCTGGGAATCGATACTCAACGTGAGGACTTCACCGTGGTCGGGATCGGTGATATGTCCGGTGATGTCTTCGGCAACGGCATGTTGTTGTCGGAGCACATCCGTCTGGTCGCGGCGTTCGATCACCGCCATATCTTCCTCGATCCCGATCCTGACGCAGCGGTCTCACACTCCGAGCGGCGCCGGCTGTTCGCGCTGCAGCGCTCATCGTGGGCGGACTACGATGCCGAACTGCTGTCGGAGGGCGGTGGGGTATATCCGCGCACTGCCAAGGAGATTCCGATCTCGGCTCAGGCACGCGTCCGGCTAGGGATGGCGGATGACATCGAGGCGCTCGCCCCAGCCGACCTGATCCGCAGCGTCCTGGCCGCGCCGGTCGACCTGCTGTGGAACGGTGGCATCGGCACCTACATCAAGGCAACCGCCGAAAACAATCCCGACATCGGCGACAAAGCCAACGACTCGATCCGGCTGAATGGCTCGCAGGTCCGCGCTCGAGTCATCGGAGAGGGTGGCAACCTCGGCTTGAGTCAGCTCGGCCGGATCGAGTACGCCAAAGTCGGGGCTGATGGTGCTGGGGGGCGGATCAACACCGACGCGATCGACAACTCCGCCGGAGTTGACACATCCGATCACGAGGTCAACATCAAGATCCTGCTAGACCGCATCGTGCTCGCGGGCGCGCTCGCCGACAAGGATCGAAGTCGGCTGCTGGGGGAGATGACTGATGAAGTGGCACGCCTGGTGCTGCGGGACAACATCGAACAGAACGTCGCCCTCGGCATCGCCCGATCACAAGCGCCGGCAATGTTGCCGGTCCATCGCCGCCTCATGGCACACCTAGAACGACAAGGCGACCTGGACCGGGTGCTGGAATTCTTGCCCGACGACGAAGAACTGGACGAGCGCGCCGCGTCGGAACACGGGTTGACCTCTCCAGAGCTATCAATGCTCCTGGCGTACTCGAAGATCACCAATACAGCGCAGCTGCTCGAGAGTGACCTCGCCGAGGCGTCCTGGTTCGAGCAGGTCTTGCGAGCCTATTTCCCTTGGCAACTGGTCGAACGCTACGGCAACCAGTTCAATGATCATCCCCTGCGGCGTGAGATCATCACCACATTCGTCGTGAACGACATGATCAACCGTGGCGGCATCACGTTCAGTTTCCGCACTCAGGAAGCAGCGGGTGCCAGCCCCGACCAGATCGCCAGGGCATACACAGTGGTACGGGAAGTGTTCGACCTCTCCCGATTCTGGGCGGCCATCGAATCTGCAAGCATGCCGGTGGTGGCGGCGACAGCGCTCCACCTGGAAGCCCGACGGCTTCTGGATCGCGCCGTACGGTGGCTGCTCCAGTCTCGACAAGCCCAGCTCGATGTCGTCGCTGAAATCTCCCGCTTCCAGCCCGGGGTGGCGGATCTGGCACCGCGCATTCCCGAACTCGTGCAAGGATTCGAGCGGGAGCGGCTGCGTGCGCGTGCTGCTGACCACGAGAAACTCGGCACTCCTGCCCCGCTGGCGCTCACCGCCGCCGCGCTTTTGGACGTGTTCTCCTTGCTGGACATTATCGAGATCACCGAGGCCGCCGATCGGCCCGCCGAGCAGGTAGCGTCCCTGTATTTTACGCTTTCCGAGCGATTCGACTTCGACCGAATACTGACCTTGATCACTGCGTTGCCGCAGCGTGACCGCTGGCAGTCAATGGCGCGTTCGGCCTTGCGCTCCGACCTGTACGCGGCACTCGCCGATATCACCTCCGACGTACTCGCAAGGACGAAGGTTCACGGGGGACCGAGCGAGCTAGCGGATCGCTGGGAAGCGCAGAACTCGGAGGGACTAGCGCAGGCGCGCACCACTCTGGCCGCGATCGAGGCCACAGGCACGTGGGAGTTGCCCGAGCTGTCCGTCGCGCTGCGAGCGATCCGCACCGTGATTCGTTCCTGAGGTGGCAAAGTGACGAACGATGTCCCGGCTGCGCCGGGCGGTTCCAGTTTCGCCTCCAGTGGAAGTGACGGCGCGCAAACTGCGAGCCCAGCGACCGTCACACCACCTGCCGCCGTGTTGAACCTCGCCATTCAGGTTGGTGATTGCCTGCTCTCTGCGGGGATGTCCGCCAATGATGTCGTCGTCGCCATGCTTGGAGTAACCGACGCCTACGGACTGACACGGGTGCACGTCGACGTGACGTACACATCCATCTCGGCGTCGTACTATCCCACCCGGGGAACGCCGCCGATCACCTGCATCCGAGTGGTCCAGCCCGATGACATTGACTACAGCAAGGTACGCGAGGTGGCCCGGCTGGAGGAAAAGATCCGAGCCGGTCTCCCCATCGACGAAGCCACGAGGGCATTCGATCGCATCCAGGAGGCCCCCCACCGGTACTCGCAGTGGGTGGCGATGATCGGGAACGCCGGCGTCAGCGCTGGCGCGGCAGTGCTGTTCACCACCTCGTGGAAGATCATCCTGGCCACATTCCTCACCGGGCTCATCGTGGACCGGATGCTCGCGGCAATGGAGCACTGGCGGGTGCCCCCGTTCTTCCAGCAATTTGCCGGCGCAGGATTTATCACCCTTGTCGCCGCGGGCATAGCCGAGGCGGCGGCACAAGGCGCTAGCTTCTTTGTCGGCGTCGACCCGACGCTGGTCGTCGTGGGCGGCATCATCATGCTCGTCGCGGGTATGACCATCGTCGGTGCGGCGCAGGATGCCATCGACCAGTTCTACGTGACCGCATCAGCTCGGCTGCTTGACGTCACTATGCGCACGGCCGGGATTGTCGTGGGGATCGTCGCCTCGTTAGAGCTGGCATCGCTTCTCGGGGCACCGTTGGCCATATCGCCCAATCCCGTTGCGCTCGGCCCGCTCGGAGCCCAGTTCGTTGGCGCCACGCTGACATGTGGGCGTATGCAGATCTGGCGACGATCGGGCTCGCAGGCGCGATGGGCCTACTGGGCTGGGCGGGTTATGCGTCGATGATCTTCGTCGGCTCAAACGAGGTGCTCGCCAACACG
>DATHIJ010000580.1:0-4343 GCA_035489975.1 Propionibacteriaceae bacterium
CTCAACGATGGCGGCCTCCATCAGGGTTTGCACCCGGCCCCACGGCAGCGCACCAAGTGAAGCGGCTATCCGCGCATCAACCGCTGCGGTCTGTTAAACGGTGAGGTACCGGGTGGCCTTGGCGATCCCGCGGGCCTGGTAGGCCGGCACCTGCCCAGCCTGCACGGCCGCCCAGATCAACGGCAGCCGATGCCGTAGATCCAACGCGTCGCCGATCATTCGGGCTGCTGAGCCGTCGGACATGCGTAGAGCGCAGCCGAGTTCGGCGGCGGCGAAACCGCCGACGGTCGGGGTGCCGTCCCCGCCCAGCAGGATCGGGTGTTCGGTGCCGGGCAGCCGACTCGCCGTGACGGCATCACCGGGATGCAGGTCCGCCCAATGCGCCGCGATCTGCAACCGGCGGACCTCTGCGGTGATCATGGCGTGTTCGTTGGCCTCAGCTGCCGCGAGGGTGCCGGCCGCATCCAGCTCAATCAATTCATTTTCGAACACATATTCAATATATGGCTTAGCGCCGACACTCAACGGCAATTAGGGCGCCTTACAACCAACGGACAACACCTCACCGATCCGGACAACACCTACGGACAATCCAGCTGCAGCCAGATTCGCTGATAACCTCTGTTGCGGCCTAAACCCTCACGTCCCGTCCCTTGAGGCAAGAAAGGGCGGTCATGTTCGCAGCCGACAGTGCGCCTGGAAATTTCGGTGGTTGAGTCGTATCGGCCGGCGCTTTTGGTGCTTGAGGACGGCCGTACCTTCCTGGGACGCGCCTTTGGCGCCATCGGTGAGACATTTGGCGAGGCAGTTTTCGCCACCGGCATGTCTGGTTATCAGGAGACGCTGACCGATCCCAGCTACCACCGTCAGGTGGTGATTGCGACGGCGCCGCACATTGGTAACACCGGATGGAACGACGAGGACAACGAATCAAGCCGGATCTGGGTCGCCGGGTACGTGGTACGTGACGCCGCTCGGATCTCATCCAGCTGGCGGTCCCGCCGAGACCTGGAAGTCGAGCTACGCGCCCAGGGCATCGTCGGCATGTGCGAGGTCGACACTCGCGCTCTCACCCGCCACATCCGAGAGCGTGGCGCCATGCGAGTGGGCGTCTCAAGCGTGGAAACCAGTGCAACCGCACTGCTGGAACGCGTCCAGGCTCAGCCCTCGATGGTGGGCGCGCATCTCGCTGATGAGGTCAGCACCACTGAGCCGTACGTCGTGCGATCTGACCGTAAACCGCGCTTCCGCGTTGTCGCGGTGGACCTCGGCATCAAATCCATGACTCCGGTACGGATGGCCGAGCGGGGTCTCGAGGTTCACGTAGTGCCGTCGACGATCACTTTTGCTGAGATCGAGGCGCTGCGTCCCGACGGGGTGTTCTTCTCCAACGGGCCGGGCGATCCTGCCGCGGCTGACGGACAGGTGGAGCTTTTGAGGTCCGCGCTGGACGCGGGCATTCCGTACTTCGGCATCTGTTTCGGCAACCAGCTGTTCGGCCGGGCGCTCGGGTTCGGCACGTTCAAGCTGGGCTACGGGCATCGCGGCATCAACCAGCCAGTCATGGACCTCACCACCCGCAAAGTAGAGGTCACCGCGCACAACCATGGATTCGCCGTGGCGGCCGCGCCGGGGGAGCGTTACCAGACGCCGTACGGCACCGCGGAGGTCAGCCACATCTGCCTCAATGACGATGTGGTCGAGGGGTTGCAGCTCACAGGTCCGGCCGGCCAGCTGCTGGGTTTCTCCGTGCAGTACCACCCAGAAGCCGCCGCGGGTCCCCATGACGCCAGCTACCTGTTTGATCGGTTCGTCGCGCTTATGGCAAGTCAGGGGGGTGCCGTCTAATGCCGCGCCGGACTGATATCGCATCTATCCTCGTGATCGGATCCGGTCCGATCGTTATCGGCCAGGCGTGCGAGTTCGACTATTCGGGCACACAAGCCTGCAGGGTGCTGCGCGACGAGGGCTTCCGGGTGATCTTGGTCAACTCCAATCCGGCGACGATCATGACCGATCCGGAATTCGCCCACGCGACCTACATCGAGCCCATCACGCCTGAATTCGTCGAGATGGTCATCGCGAAGGAGCGTCCGGACGCGCTGCTCGCGACCCTCGGCGGTCAGACGGCACTGAATACCGCTGTCGCCCTGCACGAGAATGGCGCTCTGGAGCGGTACGGAGTCGAGCTCATCGGCGCCTCGATCGAGGCCATCCAACGCGGTGAGAACCGCGAGCAGTTCAAGACGATTGTGGAGGGGCTGTCTGACATCTCTGGCGGCGCTGCCGAGGTCGCCCGCAGCAGTATCTGTCACTCCATCGAGGAGGTGCTGCAGGCCGCGGATGATCTTGGCTATCCGGTAGTTGTCCGGCCCAGTTTCACCATGGGCGGAATGGGCTCAGGGTTCGCCTACGACGAAGCTGATCTGCGACGGATGGCTGGCGTCGGCCTGTCCGCCAGCCCGACCACCGAGGTCTTGATCGAGGAGTCGATCTTGGGCTGGAAGGAATACGAGCTCGAGGTGATGCGCGACAGGTCCGACAACGTGGTGATCGTCTGCTCGATCGAGAACCTGGACCCGATGGGGGTGCACACCGGCGACTCGATCACCGTGGCTCCCGCTATGACCCTCACTGACCGCGAGTACCAGCGGATGCGCGATGTCGCGATTGGCATCATCCGCGCGGTTGGGGTGGATACCGGCGGCTGCAACATCCAGTTCGCGATCGACCCAGCCGATGGCCGGATGATCGTGATCGAGATGAACCCGCGAGTATCGCGATCCTCAGCCCTGGCCTCGAAAGCCACCGGCTTCCCGATCGCGAAGATCGCAGCCAAGGTGGCCATCGGCTACACCCTTGACGAGATCCCCAACGACATCACGCAGCAGACACCGGCCAGCTTCGAACCCACGCTGGACTACGTCGTGGTCAAGGTGCCGCGCTTCGCGTTCGAGAAGTTCCCCTCGGCCGACTCCACGCTGACGACCCACATGAAGAGCGTCGGCGAGGTAATGGCGATCGGCCGCAACTTCACCGAGGCGCTGGGCAAGGCACTGAGGAGCCTCGAAGATCCGAAGGCACCTTTCGGATTCACAGGCGAGATCGCCGAGTCAGCCGAGGAGCTGCTGGAGCGCGCTGCCCGACCCCACGATGGCCGACTCAATGTGGTCATGCAGGCGCTCCGCGCCGGCGCAACAGCGCAGCAGGTTCATCGTGCTACCAAGATCGATCCCTGGTTCGTCGATCAGCTCGTGTTGCTGCTGGAGATCGCGACCATGATCGAATCCGCGCCCGAGCTTAGCGCCGGCGTGCTGCGTACAGCCAAGCGGCATGGATTCTCTGACGCTCAGATCGCCAGCCTCCGGCACCTCAGCGAGGACGTGGTACGTGGAGTCCGCTGGGCGCTCGGAGTTCGGCCGGTCTACAAGACCGTTGACACCTGTGCGGCCGAATTCGCCGCCCGTACGCCGTACCACTACAGCTGCTACGACCTCGAGACTGAAGTCGCCGCCCGCCGCAGACCCGCGGTGTTGATCTTGGGCAGTGGACCCAACCGGATCGGTCAGGGCATCGAGTTCGACTACTCCTGCGTACATGCGGCGATGTCGCTGTCGAGTTCGCCGGATAACGCGGGGGTCGGCTACGAGACGATCATGGTGAACTGCAACCCCGAGACGGTCTCCACCGACTACGACACTGCCGACCGCCTGTACTTCGAGCCGCTCACGCTGGAAGACGTGTTGGAGGTAGTACAGGCCGAACAGGCGGCCGGACCCGTAGCCGGGGTCATCGTCCAGTTGGGTGGACAGACTCCGTTGCGGCTAGCTCAGGCGCTGAAGGATGCGGGGGTCCCCATCGTCGGCACCAGCCCGGAGGCGATCCACCTCGCCGAGGAGCGGGGCGCCTTCGGTCAGGTCCTTGCCGAGGCCAACCTTCCCGCACCCAAGCATGGATTGGCGCGTTCCTTTGCCGAGGCGAAGAAGATCGCCGACGACATCGGCTACCCCGTGCTCGTGCGCCCGTCCTACGTGCTCGGCGGTCGTGGCATGGAGATCGTCTACGACGAGTCCACGCTGTCGGCCTACATTGAGCGCGCCACCCAGGTCTCTCCGGCTCACCCGGTGCTGGTCGACCGCTTCCTCGATGACGCAGTGGAGATCGACGTCGACGCGCTGTATGACGGCACCGATCTCTACCTGGGCGGCATCATGGAGCACATCGAGGAGGCAGGCATCCACTCCGGTGACTCGGCTTGTGCACTACCCCCGATCACTCTAGGTGCCGAGGTCGTGGACCGGATTCGTTGCTCGACTGAGGCCATCGCGCGAGGCGTCGGGGTG
>DATHIJ010000581.1:0-8784 GCA_035489975.1 Propionibacteriaceae bacterium
GTTGCTGATTGGCCGCCATTGATCGCAGCGATCTCGGTGAAGATCTCGATTAGGACGTGGCGCAGTTGGTGGGCTCGTTTCAGCGCGGCAGCGCGGGCCCGAGGGTGTTCTTGGGCCGCAGTCAGCAGTCCCTTTGCCTGATCAGGCAGCGTGCCGATGCGCGCCGACCAGGCGACGAGCTCCGGGTACGTCCCGGCGTGGTCGTAACGCTCCGGGCCGTCAGGGTCGTCAACAGTATTGGCGAAATCCAGCGCGAGATGCCCGCCCACAATGGGCAGCTCCCGCGGGGTACGCGTCCCTTCAACTGCTGTTTCCATCAAAACTCACTTTACCAGTTGCATATCTTGACAAGCCATGGGTAGGTTCCCAGCATGAGCGGTTTTGGCGGAAACAGCTCCGCAACGCGAGTCTGGGCTCTGCCCGTCCTCTGTGTCGCCCAATTCGTGGTGGTGCTCGACGCGACCATCGTCACCAGCGCCTTACCGGCAATTCGTCAGGCGTTGGGGTTCAGCCAGGCCGGACTGCAATGGGTGTTCACGGCGTACGCGCTGGTGTTCGGCGGGCTGCTGATCTTCGGCGGCCGGGTGGCCGACTTGGCGGGCCAACGCCGTACGTTCCTGATCGGCCTGGGCCTGTTCACAGCCGCCTCAGCCGGCTGCGCCCTGGCGTGGTCTCCGGCAGCACTTGTCACTGGCCGTGTGCTGCAGGGGGCCGGGGCGGCCCTGCTCTCGCCGGCCGCGCTGGCGCTACTGACAACCCTCAGCGAGCCAGGCCCACGGCGGCGGCGCGCTGTGGGCTGGTGGACCGCGGTCGCGGCCGGCGGAGGTGCCAGCGGCTGGGTGCTCGGCGGCCTCATCACCGAGTACGTGGGATGGCGCTGGGTCTTTGCGGTCAATGTGCCCCTTGGGTTGGTTGCTCTCATGATCGCGCCAAGGGTGCTCCCCACGGATCAGAGACAGACCCGAACATCCGGGCTAGATCTTGGCGGCGCCTTGACCGCTACTGCTGGCCTGGCGCTGCTTGTGTACGGGCTGACCAGCGCCGGCGAGCGAGGTCTCAGCCGGCTTTCAAGCTGGCTACCGCTGTTACTCGCAGCCGTCGCCTTCGTGATCTTCGTACGCCACGAGGGCCGGACGGCTGATCCTCTGGTGCCGTTTGGGTTAATACGGTCTCGGCCTGTTGCTGGCGCCAATCTGACTGCTCTCGCCATAACGGGTTCAACCACGCCTGCGATGTATCTTTCGGTCCTGTACGTCCAGGATGTGCTGGGTGTGCCGGCCGGACGGGCGTCGCTGTTGTTCCCGGCGGTGAATCTAGCCGTCATCGCCGGATCACTCACAGGCCCACGGCTGTTCGGTCGAATGGGCGCTCGAGGTACGGCGTTGGCCGGCTTCACCGGCATCGCGATCGGTATCACCATGCTGATGACACTGCCTGCCGGGGGTCTTCCCGTCGCTCAACTGCTGTCCGCATTCGCGCTGATCGGCGGCGGCCTCGGAATTGCATCGGTCGCCTCGACCCAAACCGGAACTGATGCCGCCAACCCGGGCTACCGCGGCGTCGCTTCCGGCGTACTCAACTCTGCTGCCCAGGTCGGCACAGCCACCGGCGTCGCACTACTGGTACCGCTTGCCGCTGCTACCGCCTCGTCTGTCATGACCGGCTATCGCATCGGTTTCTTGGGAGCCTGTGTCATAGCTCTGGGAGGTGCCATCAGCAGCCTGCTGCTACCTGCCCGCATACCGCGATCAAATCCCGCGATGGCCGCGCAGAGTTGATTACCTCCCAAGCTCGCGGGTAGTAGCGACGCTAACGGGCGATGATTGAAAGGAATGATCATTACGACCGCTCAAGAACAAGTCCAGGTGCCCGGGGGGAAAGCAGAGGGACCCACTGAAATTCCCGCTCGCGGCTGGATACAGGTAGTCAAGCGCGGCTGGAAGGAGGCCAAGGCCGACCAGGTTCCGCTGCTGGCCGCAGGGGTTGCGTTCTACGCCTTCATGGCCATCTTCCCTGCGCTGATCGCGGTCGTTTCGATCTACGGACTCTTCGCCGACCCGTCGACAATCGCGAACCAGCTGAACTCGCTCACCGCGACTCTCCCCGACGAAGCCCGTCAGGTCATCACCGACCAGGTCACCGCACTAAGCACGCGTCGTCAGACCCTGGGCATCAGCCTCGTACTCTCCCTCTTGATTGCGCTGTGGAGTGCGTCGGCCGGGGTCAGCAATCTGCTGACTGCGCTTAGTGTCGCCTACGACGAGGAGGAAAAACGCGGGTTCGTGAAGAAGCGGCTGCTGTCTCTCGGGTTGACCGTCGCCGCCATCATCTTCATGGTGATCATCATTGGTCTGGTTGCCGTGTCGCCGCCGCTGCTGAGAGCCGTTGTCGGAAGTGGGGCGTTGCGCTGGCTCCTTCAGATCATTGGCTGGTTGATTGTGATCGTATTAGTCCCTGTAGCGCTGGCGCTGCTCTATCGCCTAGCGCCGGACCGCGACGCGCCACGTATGACCTGGGTGTCGGTTGGCGCTGTCGTCGCAACCCTCATGTGGCTGGTTGCCTCGATCGGACTCTCGATCTACACCTCGACGTTCGGCAACTACGCCAAGACCTACGGCGTATTCGCCGGAATCGTAGTGCTGCTGTTGTGGCTCTGGCTCACCATGTACGCCATCTTGCTGGGCGCGGAGATCAACGCCGAGGCCGAGCAACAGACGATTGCTGACACAACCAAGGGCGAGGAGAAGCCGCTAGGCGAGCGGGGTGCGGTGAAAGCGGACTCGATTCCTTCTCCCGAAAGTGGTCACAAACAACATGACTGAATCGATCAAGGGCTGTTGCTTGTGACCGGTTTCGCAGAGGCCGGACCGGGTTTGGGCGCAGCGGGGCAAGGTCAGAGCACCGGGCGACCGCCGGTGACCGCGACCCGAGCGCCAGAGATGTAGCTGCCGTCATTCGAAGCCAGCAGGACGTAGACGGGCGCCAGCTCCTTGGGCTGGCCCGCCCGGCCGAGGGGCGTGTTCTCACCAAAGTGCTCCACCTTCTCGGGCGGCATGGTCGCAGGGATCAAGGGTGTCCAGATGGGTCCCGGAGCAACGCTATTGACCCGGATGCCCTGCTCACCCAGAAGTTGCGCCAGGCTGGCACAGAAGTTGGCGATCGCCGCTTTGGTAGCGGCGTACGGAGCGAGTTGCGGCGACGGCATGTCTGAGTTCACCGATGAGCTGCCAATAATGGACGAGCCCGCCTTCATGTGCGGGATCGCGGCTTTGCACAGATGGAACATCGCGCTGATGTTGGTGTGGATAGTGCGGTCCCATTCCTCATCGGAGATCTCCTGCAACGAGTCGTGGCTCATCTGGAATGCCGCATTGCTGACCAAAATGTCCAGTCCGCCGAGCTCATCGACGGCCGTCTGAATGATCTCCCGGCAATGCTGCGGATCGGCAACGTCGCCCCTCACCAGTACCCCACGTCGGCCGGCCTGCTCGACATGCCGCTGAGTGTCCGTGGCGTCGGAGTCCTCGCTGAGATAGGAGATCAACACATCGGCACCTTCGCGCGCGTACGCGATGGCCACCGCCCTGCCTATACCGGAGTCGCCGCCAGTGATCACTGCGACCTTGCCGGTGAGTTTTCCGCTGCCCTTGTAGCTTTCCTCGCCGCAATCCGGTACCGGCGTCATCTTCGATTGAATGCCAGGCACTTCTTGTTGCTGTGCAGGCTGGCTCATATTTCCCTCCTTGGCGTTCGCGTCGTGATCGCTTAGTTACCCGAGGAACTGCTGCCTGAACCTGCCCAATGATCGAAAGCTCAGGCTCCGGTTTCGCGGTGTGGTTCGGCGACGGGCTTAGACTCCGGCGAGCCACGTTGCCGCAGGTAAACCGAGGCAAAAACGATCACAGCCACAGCAAGGAATTCGCTCTGCCAGTTCTGGAACGACTCGAACCAGAACTGTGAAGAGCCGAGGTACTGCAGAGTGCTCACGGACACACCGCCATGCGCCAGCTGTTCCTCGCTGTACGCCCGAGCGCCGCTGATGGCATGGGCAGCAATCGAGGTGAAGAACAAGACGAAGAACAGGGCCGAAAGCGAGTGCTGGAACGCCATCAAGACCCAGCCGCCGCGGCGTACCGGCCACGGCGCGTCTGGGCGGTCTGCCGCCTTGCGGGGGTCCTGGTCCTGCGGAGCAGGCTCGTCAACCGGCTTCGACTCCGAGGATCCACGTTGGAAGAGCAAGGCGGTCAGCACGACGTACATCGCCATCTGGAGAAACTCGCTCTCCCAGTTCTCGAACGTCGCCTCGTAGAAGTCGCCACTCAGCAGGTAGCCACCGAGCGAGACCGCTTTCTCGCCATGCTCCAGCTGCTCGGAGTTGTAGACCCGGACGCCCGACAGCACCATGCCGATGAAGAAGATCCCAAAGAGCAGCAGGTTAGTGATCAGCAGTCCATGATCACGCAACCACTCCCGCATCCCGCTTCCACCACCTCAGGCGCCTAGCGTTGATCACTGCGGGCTAGCCGGATCCATCGATATCCCCAGCCGTTCAGTGCAAGCCCATTGAGCTTCTTGGTCGGTGCATCGTATGGACCGTCCACGAACAGGTCATACGGCGTGCCGTTCATACCTGGCAGCGGACCAATGTCCACCGTGACGGCCGTGTCGGCCAAGTTGTGCAGCAGCAAGATCGACCCGGCAGGTGCATCGAAGCGGTGCGCAAGCACGGACCGCGGCAGCGGGGCATCAACAACCGAGCAGGTGCCGGTTCCGATCTCCGGGGCAGTACGCAAGGTGTGAGTCAGGTTCTCGAACCATCGCAGCAGCGAGTTCGGGTCACGCTGCTGCGCCCGTACGTTGATCTTCTTGGCGCCGAACCGACCCGTCATGACCACGGGCCGGAGCAGCGCATCGGGCGCTGCCGAGCTGAAGCCTGCATTCGGGGTGTCGTCCCAATGCATAGGGGTTCGGACCGCCTCACGCCCCTCCAAGCTGAGGTCATCCCCCATCCCGATTTCCTCGCCGTAACGCAGCGCCGGGGTGCCAGGAAGTGAGAACTGCAAAGCGTACGCAAGCTCGATCCGGCGCTGATCACCCTTCAGCATCGGCGCCAGCCGGCGGCGAATGCCGCGGCCGTAAAGTCGCATTTCAGGGCGTGGTGCGAACTCCCGGAAGACGTCACCACGCTGTTCGTCGGTAAGTCGGCTGAGGTCGAGCTCGTCGTGGTTGCGCAAGAAGCTGACCCACTGGCCACCTTCGGGAAGTCGCACAGCCGTCGTCAGGGCTTGAATGAGCGGCTCCGCGTCGCAGCGAGCCAACGCCAACCAGGCCTGCGGGTTGAGCAGGAAGTCGAACATCATGTGCGCACGGTCGCTCGGCCCGTCAGGCCGGCTGCCGACGAAAGTCCCAACCTCGTTCGGTGGCAGATTGGCCTCGCACAGCAGCACTGAGTCGCCGCGCAACCACTGGGCCTCTTGCCGCCAGGAGTCCATGATCGAAAAGTCCTTTGGGCCGGAATCGACCCCTGGCGTCACCAGCTCGATGATGAACGGTGCGGCATCGATTCGGAAGCCGGCGGCGCCAAGTTGCAGCCAGAAGTTCATCACCTTGGTCATCTCGGCGCGTACCGCAGGGTTGGCCCAGTTGAGGTCAGGCTGAAAGTCATAGAAGCGATGGAAGTACCACGCCTGCGCCTGATCGTCGAAGGTCCAGGTCTCAGTCTGCTCGCCCGGGAAGACGGTGCCCTGATGCCGGTTCGGCGGCTCCTCGGCACTCCAGACGTACCAGTCGCGGTACGGCGAATCAGGGCTGCTCCGGGCCGAGACGAACCAGGGATGCTCGTCGGAGGTGTGGTTGACGACCAGGTCGAGGATGATCCGGATGCCGCGCTCCCGTGCTCCTCGGGCCAGCTCAGCGAAGTCACCGAGGCTGCCCAATGCCGGGTCGATGCCGTAGTAGTCGGTGATGTCGTAGCCACCGTCACGCCCAGGACTGGGATGGATCGGATTCAGCCACAGGCAAGAAATGCCCAATCTGGAAACGTACTCGAGGCGACTGATCAACCCGCGGAGGTCACCGCGGCCGTCACCATCGGAGTCCTGGAACGACGAAACGTCGAGGCTATAGATGACGGCCTCCTGGTACCACCGGCTGGTCATATCACCAGACCTCCGGCAGCGCGCGTTCGTACATCTCTCCATCGCTCATGCTTACGCAGTACCCGATGGCGGTGAGTCGACACCAAGTCGGGCTCCGGCCAGCAGCACGCGAAACCACGTATTAGATTGGTCGGCGCCCCGGAACACCGGTGTCGGAGTCGGCCTCGTGCTACCCCAGGCATTACCAAAATGTTTCTCGCCCGCTGCCCGGAATGCGAGGGAGGGAGGACCGTGGCCTTTGACCTTGAGCGAGACTCCTTCACCGATTCACCGAGCGATGGCTCGCCGACGCGGCCCTCCATGCGATCGGTCTATGAGCAGCTGGACTGGTCCGCCACAGCTCTCGGTCCCCGAGACTCGTGGCCGGCGCTGCTCCGTCTCCTGGTGGATCTCTGTCTGGATTCGGAGTTTCCGGTCCAGATCAGCTGGGGGCCAGAGCTTCTGGTGCTCTACAACGACGCCTACATTCCATTGCTGGGTGCCGAGAAGCACCCGTGGGCACTGGGGCGGCCAGCGAGCGAGGTGGGGCCCCATCTTTGGTCAGCAAGCGAGCAACATCAGTACGAGGTCATGCAGACCGGCCGGCCTTACCACAGCGGGGACCAACGGCTCATCATCAACCGGCACGGCTATCCCGAGGAGGCGTACTTCACGTTCTCGCTGAGCGCAATCAGGGACACCGACGGCACGATCGTCGGGCTCTTCAATGCGATCACCGAGACGACGCAGCACCTTCTGTACGAGCGACGACTCCAGGTGCTGCGCCGGCTAGACGCCGTGTCGATCACCGCCGACGTCTCGCTTGCCTCAACCTGCCGAGCCGCCGTTGAGGTGATCGGCAGGACCCGGGAGAGCGTGCCCTTCCTTGCGGTGTTCCTGCAAGATCACCCCGGGCAAGCTCCACGACGGGTAGCCGGCTACGGCTTCGACGAGACCGCCGCAGTCGGATGCGAGCTCCTCGAGCCGGCGCCCACAAACGGCCCGGTGCTCGAAGTCATGGAGCACGGAGGCACCGTGCTCGTGTCCGTCCTGCGCGAGCGGTACCCCGGTGTCTTCGCGCCCGGGCCGCTCGGTCCACTGGAGCCCGATCAGGCCTTCGTGCTGCCGGTGATTCTGCTCGGCACCCGGAGGCCGACGGGTGTGCTGGTCATCGGCGTGAATCCTTACTGGCGGCCCGACGAGGCCTATACCGCGTTCGCGGCCATGGCCGCGCGGCAGCTCGGCGTGATGATCACCGATGCGGTCTCTTACCAGAACGAGCGCAAGCGCCAGGTGGCTCTCGCGGAGCTGGATCGAGTCAGGGGTGAGTTCTTTCAGAACGTCAGTCATGAGCTGCGGGCACCGCTGACCATGCTGCTCGCCCCGTTGCAGGACATCCTTGATGAGCCGGGCGTCGTGCTTCCGGCTGCCGCGCGAGACACCGTTGCGACATCGCTGCGAGCGGCTGATCGGCTGCAGAGGGTCGTCGATGCGCTGTTGGACACTTCCCGGACCGAATCTGGTGCGCTCATTCCGAACCGTGAAGAGATCGATCTCACCTCGGTCACCGCCGACTTGGTCGAGGGTTACCAGCCAGCCGTCGAAGGTCGGCTGAACCTACGCCTCGACATTCCTACTGAACCGCTCAGGGCGTACGTCGACCGCATGATGTGGACCACCATCGTGAACAACCTGGTGAACAATGCCTTGAAGTTCACCCCGGCTGGCGAAGTTGCAGTGAGCCTGAGCGGCGACGACAGCCAAGTCGTCCTCACCGTCACCGATACCGGCGTCGGTATTGCGCGCGACGAGCAGGCTGAGATCTTCCAGAGATTCCATCGGGCCAGCAATAGTGATCAACAACCAGGCTCTGGCATCGGCCTATCGCTTGTCGCTGAGATGACCGCCGCGCATGGCGGATCTGTCGAAGTGGACAGCGAGCCTGGTGTCGGCAGCCAGTTCGTAGTACGGCTGCCCCGCTACGACGGAGCTCCGGCAGCGGTCGAGTTGACCGAAACCGCTGCCGAACCACAACCCGACGAGGAGCCTGCCGCAGATCGGCCGCGCCTGTTGATCATCGAGGACGAGCCTGATCTTCGTCGCTACTTGATCAAGCTGTTCACCAAGGACGGCTACGCGGTCGAAGCCGCAGCCGATGCAGCGACCGCGTTCACATCATTGGAACGCACTGCACCGGACCTGGTGATCACTGATGTGATGCTCCGGGGGGAGAGCGGACTCGACATTCTCACCGCACTCCGGCAAGACGAGCGGATGGGTCGGTTGCCAGTCGTGGTCCTCACAGCGCGTGCCGACGCAGAGACAGCGATAGGAGCCTTCGCCGCCGGCGCCGACGACTTCGTGGTCAAGCCGTTCAATTCTGCCGAGCTTCTGGCACGCGTTCGAGCGCATCATCAGATGAGCCAGGTCCGCGACATGGCGGTCGACGCGGCAGAGTCCACCGTTGGGCAGCTGCGCCAAGCACTGCGGACCAACCGAACCACCGGCACCGCCGTCGGAATTGTGATGACCCGTTACGAGTTGGACGCAGAACGGGCGTTTCAGGCACTGAAACGCAGCAGCCAGCAGAGCAACCGCAAGCTACACGACATTGCTGCAGAAGTGGTACGGACCGGCGCGTTGCCCG
>DATHIJ010000582.1:0-9370 GCA_035489975.1 Propionibacteriaceae bacterium
GCGCAACATGGGATCGAACACGGCGACCGACCTCGCCATCGAGCACGAGCGTGTGAGTTTCCAACGCGCCTACCGCGACGACGAGCCCGTTGAAGCGCCGCATGCGATCCTTGCCCTACGGCTGACGAGTCGCACCCGATCGCCGTCCTTGCAGGCCAGCACGCGCCAGCCGTCGACCTTCTTCTCGCTCCTCGTAGCCGGGACGGCGGAACGGCTGGGAGATGAGCGTCGGCTTCATGCTGGTGACGCGGGGTAGCGCGGGCCTCAGCCCTAGCGTACCGGCGGTGCGGCGGTCAGCATCCGGAACGACCTTTCCGCAAATCTCTGCAGCGCAAGCCCGCTCCTGCTAGGAAGTTTCTACTCTGCCTCGTGGCCGCTTACCTCGATAATGTCGCAATTCCCGCTTCCCGGCTAACCCGCATCGGTGGCACGCGCATTGCTCCTACGCCGCTAGCCGATGTTTCGACGTGGAGGAAGAGACATGAACCGGACGATCACCGTAGCGATGCGCGTTCTGGTCGTTCTCGGATACCTGGTTGGTGCTGCCGACGCCGAGGCCATGGACGGCGAAGCGGCGGCCAGAGTCTCGCTTGTACTCGCCGGGATAATCGTGGCCGCCTTCCTGTTCTATGTGGCGCTCAGGGATGCCACGGTGGCGCTCTTGTCCAAAAGGCGGCGGCTGCGGCTTCCGGGGGTCGGTCACTCTCCTCGGTGAAGGGGTGAGAGGGCAGCACTACGCATCGCTCTTGATCTTGGGCCTGCCGCCGGTGGGGATCACGTAGCGGCCGCCGCCCAGGCCGCGGGGGCGTACCAGGCCCCGCCCGGCACGCCCATGATCGGCTGCGGGGGGCACCGTGAACGTGCCAGTCCCGCGAGGGTGTCGGCGGAGATCGCGAGTTCCGGCGGGGCTGGCTGCTCGAGGGCGCTGGGCAACGACGGGCGAGCAGGGTCGCGTCGGAGGCCTGGAGCCGGGCCGCGGTCAGGAATCGCTCTTGATCTGGAACGCGCTGACGTCCATCACTCTATGACCTGATCCGCGCGCTGCAGAAGTGACGGCGGAATCGTCAGGCCGAGGGCCTTGGCGGTCTTGAGGTTGATGTGGAGTTGCCCCGGTTTCGTGGACGGTGCACGGCTTTCGCACTACGCGACGACTGGGTGCCGTTGTTCATAGCTGATTGGCGACTCGTAGTCCAGGCCGGAATGCCGCCGGTGCGGGTTGTACCAGCCCTCGATGAAGTCGAAGACGGCCATCCGGGCCTCGGCCTGGGTGGGGAAGCGGCGCCGGTCCAGCAGCTCGCACTCGAGGGTGGCGAAGAAGCTCTCACAGAGGGCATTGTCGTAGGCGTCCCCGACGCTCCCCATGGACGAGCGGACGCCGGCCTCGCGGCAGCGGAGCCCAAAGGTGATCGAGGTGTACTGACAGCCCTGGTCGGAGTGATGGGTCACGGTGGTCGGCCGCCGCTGCGCCACGGCCATATTCAACGCGTCGAGGACGAGGTCGGTCCGCAGGTGGGTCGCCATCGACGACCGATCTCCGGCGAGAAGGCCAGTCGGAATCCGCCCGGCCAGCCTGGCCGGATTCTCCGCTCCAGGCCGCCCTGTGGCCGAATTATCCAGAACTGTCTAATTTTAGTTAGGCGTCACAAGTCCCATGAATTTTGACCTACTCTTCGTACCCGACCATCAAGCAACGGGCGACGACGGCTTCTTCGCTGCCGCCGGGAAGGCCCTCGCGATCGCGACGCGGTTCGAGAGTCGTGCAAGGCCCTATTGAATCTTGTCGGAAGAGGATAGCGAGATGACTGAACGAATTTCGTTGGAGGGGAAAGTCGCAGTCGTGACTGGGGCAGGCCGCGGGCTGGGGCGGGCATACGTCGAACTTCTCGCCGAACGCGGTGCCCGGGTCGTGGTGAACGACCTGGGGACGGACGTATCGGGGTTCGGGAAGGACTCCACGGTAGCTGAACAAGTGGCCGACCTCATTCGGTCACGTGGAGGCGAGGCAATCGCGAATGACAGCGATGTTTCCACCCCTGAAGGTGGCAGTGCCCTGATCGGGACGACCATCGAACATTTCGGGAGAATAGACCTTCTCGTGAACAACGCTGGTATCTGCGGAAGCCAGCTATTCGAGGACGCCACCCTTGAGGATTTCGAGCACTTATGGCGCGTGCACCTCGGCGGGCCGGTTAACACGGTGAAGGCTGCCTGGCCGTATCTGGTCGCACAGCGCTATGGGAAGATCATCCTTACGACGTCAGTCAGCGGCCTCTTCGGACTCCGTGGCCAAGCCACCTATGCGGCGGCCAAGTGCGCATTAGTCGGATTGATGCGCATTCTTGCAATTGAAGGTGCTGAGCATGGGATTCTCGTGAACACCATTTCGCCGGTCGGGTACACGAGGATGCACCCGGCCGCGGGATCCCGCTTGCCTGAAGCAGATGGAAAAGCTGCCATGCCGGTTGAGGCTGTTGCGCCAGCGATCGTCTGGCTGGCAAGCGATGGTTGTTCGGAGACGAACCGAATCTACAACGTCGGAGCCGGAGCAATCCAACGTATCGCTATCGTCATGGGACCCGGCTTCTACGATCCACAGCTGACGCCCGAGAGCATCGCCGAGAACTACGCAAAGGTCGAATCGATCGAGGGCTTCTCCGAACCGGGTCCGTTCGAGCCCGGTGGTACGTAGATACAGATACCTGCGACGGCGAGGTCTTGAGGAGCGAGGTTCACGTCATGGAGACGATGATGTCACTCCCATCAGCTCGCGGATAGCGGCTATAAGCGGCCTCGATCTCGGACGACGGGCGCGATGCCGGACGAGCGGACGATGCCTGCCCGATTTCGCCGTTGGTGGGGACGCCGTAGGTCGCGTCCGGGCCGGTATCGTATCGGTTGATCCCTCCGGACCTACGGCTTTGCGCGTGCCTCCGCGCGGCGTCCCCGAGTTACTGGCCCTGCCAATCTTTCCCGGTAAACCTTACGCCCCGGCATCGGGGGTTCCTGACATCCTCGCCCCCTGTGCTCTCCGTGCTCTATCGAGCGCTTGCACGGGAAATGCTACGTACGGGGAAAGGAGGCACGCCATGCTCAGTCCGGCTAGCGGGTACAGGGGGCTCTCGATCGCGGCGCTCGACGGAGACATCGGCAGCATCCGCGATCTGTACTTCGACGACATCACGTGGACCATCCGCTACCTGGTGGTGGATACCGGTAGCTGGCTGCCCGGCCGTCAGGTACTGCTCTCCCCGTTGTCGGTGCGCGGAGAGCGGCTGGCCGCCAAAGTGCCGGTAAACCTCAGTCGGGAGCAGGTGGAAAACAGCCCGCCGATGGACGCCGACAAGCCGGTGGACCGTCAGCAGGAGGAAGCGCTCGCGCGCTACTACAACCAGCCGTACTACTGGGAAGGTCCGTATCGCTGGGGCCTGCTCGCCTATCCCGGCATGCCGCCGGTGCCGATCCCCTCCTCAGTCACGCCTGTCCTGGAGGAGATGGCCGCCCGCGACCGCGAGAGCCCCAAAGGAGATCCTTACCTTCGGAGCGCGCGCGACGTGACCGGCTACTACATCGCCGCACTCGACGGCGACATCGGTCACGTGGAGGACTTCCTGCTCGACGACCGGGCGTGGGCTATCCGCTACCTGGTGGTGGATACGCGCAACTGGTGGCCCGGCAAGAAGGTAGTGCTTTCGCCCGAGTGGATCAATACGGTGAGCTGGCCGGACTCGAAGGTCCACGTTGGTCTCCGTCAGGACGAGATCAAGGCGGCGCCTGAGTACGATACGAGCCGGGCGTTCGAGCGGGAGTACGAGACCCGGCTCTTCGAGCACCACGGCCGGCCGAAGTACTGGGAGCGGGAGGCCCGGTAAGGGCCGTCAATTACCCCTTAGGGTGGCACCGATAGAAGTTGACCTTGGGGGGCCTGAGACAATCGGAAGGGCGGAGTAGGGAGGGAGTGGCAGTAGCATCTCCATGAGGACGACATGGCTGGGCCATTAACACGCGCCGAGTCCTACACGATGATCCTCGGTGGCAACGAGATCAACCATGTCGATCCCGCCCTCGTTCTCGAGAAGGAAGAGGTTTGTCGGGTCCGTGAGGACGACGCGGGACGCCTCCTCATCGACTGCGACCTCAAAGACAAGCAGGGCCAGAGGATCGCTAAGTTCGCCAAGAACACTCCGGTCTTCGTTGCGGACGGCTACCGGGCCAGTATTGTTCCGGGTGAGCCGTCTGAGGTTATTCGCACGGTGGACGAACAGGTCGTGTCTCGTATCGAGCGACTCGGACCCCGTAAGATCAGCGTGACCGGCACCTTTAACGTGGGCGGTGTGTTCATCGCGGCCACGCCCCACGGGATCTACACTTCTCACGGCGTGATCCGTGGTAATACGATCTCGGGGTTCGGAACGGGCATTTGGTTGCAGAAGAATTCCCTCATCATCGGTTTCAGCCCGGTGCGCTAGGAATCGGCCTGGACGCGGCTCAGAGTGACGCCGAGCATGAGCTTGGTCTTGCCGTCGGTTCGCTGCTTGCCGCTCGTGCGCGAAGGCCGCGTGGGCCGAAGGGGAAGTGACATGGCCGAGGCTGCCGAACATGGCGGGCGAACAATTGACCCGCAGTCTTACGAAACAGATGGCGGACAATGGCGCCCAAAAGCAATCGTGGCCACTCACGAAGGCGGATCGGTGCACACCCTTCCGATTGTGGCGCACTTAGACACGACCTTTGCGACTGAAGCGGAGGCAAACGCGTACGCGGTTGAGATGGCCAAGAAATGGATAGATGAGCGCGGCTAGTTGTCAAACGCGAGCAGGGCCGACCGCAATAGATCGTCTTCGGCACCCCTTGGCGTTACCCGGCGCTTGAAGCCAGTGCCGCAATCGGATTTGACCAGGACTCGATAGCCAAAGCCGGGCTGTGGGCCAACGTCGGCCTTCATTACGCCGCCCGCCTTGATAGCCACAGGTAGCCGTCAATCTTTTCCTCGTATACCCAACCGTCGTGATGGAAGGGGCGAGGAAGTAGCGTCGGGTGCATCAGAGCGGGTGGTAAGGAGGGTTGGCGGCCCACACTTCCGTTCTACGGGGAGGGTCAAACCACTAAGTCTGCGCGGGCAGAGGCATGTTATAGTCGCGCCCCCGCTGAGGAGAGGCAGACGGGCCGCCCGAGAGAGGTCGGCTATGCCATCTGCCAAGCTGCTGCACCCACCAGACCAATTCGGATTTCTCCAATTGCGGGTCCGAAGCGTCGAGTGCACCCTAGTTACCATAAATCTGCTCGCAACCGACCATCGGATCGTGATCGGGCAAGACTGCGACTACCTGATCGGAAACGGGGTAGCGCACGCGTTCTCGAAAGAGGGATTGTTTATTCGGTCAGGCCCGGTCCCAATCATGTTAAAGGACCTTCACTTGGGCGAGGCCACTCGCGTAGAAGAACCTTCAGCGGGCCGATGAGGCCGGGAATGCCGTCGGTGTATCGCTTCGCCCGAAGGGGATAAGCCGCCCTCTTGAGGCTGCCCCTTCGGGCTCTATCCCCTCGGCCCGGTGGGCGACCAGCCGTAGCAGAGCCCGGTTGCCCCGCACGCGCACGGGCCGAGCGAGAAGGGTTGGCGTGGCGCAAGGTCATCCATCGCGGCCTTGACGGCTGGGTAGTCCAAGGCAAGCCCGGTCGCCACACACCGCGCACACTGAGCGCGACCCTGCTGTTCCCGAAGCCACTGACGCACTTGGCTCTCGATCAGCTCATCGGCCATGCTCGTAGCCTACACTCGGCCGCGCTGGATGCGCTCAGCCGTCCACCTTCCGCTCTTCCGCGTCACGGTGATCGTGAGGCGCTCGCCGACGACGAGATCCTTCACCTTCAGGCCCGGCGGCAGCATGACGTGCGTGTTCCCGTCCAGCACGAGGAAGGTGTCGCGGATCTCGACGAGCGTGCCGATGAGGGTCGTGCTCACGCTGGTGCACCCGCGCCTACCGCTTGAGGTACGTCGCACGCTCCTGATGCCACAAGGTAATGCAGAGCTGATGGAACGAGAAGGTGCGGCCGTCCGCCATGTCTACGTCGTACTCAACGTCTTTCTTCGTGGTCGAGAGATCGCAGGCAGCGCACACCTTGCCGGTGCCGTACCCAGCGAACATCTTGACGGGGGCATCCTTCGGAAGAATGCCAGTAGCGACCTTCAGTCGAATGGTGACGCGAAGGTCAACCTGGAGCATTCTTATAATAGCCCGCCTCCCGCTTCCCTTCCCTTCCCTGAAGGGGGCCAGAGTGTGCTTTGGCTGCAAACCGGGGTCAAGCGAATACTTACCCCGGGCGTGGGGGCGTGGCGCAATGGGAAGGCGTGGACTCGCCTTCAGCCCGCTTTACGCAGGCGAGCCGCTGGTCTACTGCCTATCGTGCAGTGGGACCGGGATGACGCTCTTCAGGTCGTCTACGTCCGTCTTGCTCGACGTAGACGACCTGAAGAGCCGTCCCGATCTTGTAGTGGCACGCCTCGCCGGGCAGAAGAAACAACATGAGTATTACCCACGACAATCGGCAGGACCTGGACGCTGCTGCATCCGGCCAGGATGCTCATGGCAATCAAGACGAGGGCCGTCAACCTTGCGTGAACCTGTCGCTCACCAAAGGGCCTTGGCATTTTTCAGGATCATACCAGCCAGGAAGGGGGCGATGCGGAAGCCACCCACGCGCCCCGGTGGGAACTACGCTGAACGCCCCGTGCGGCGGCACGTCCGCAGATGGGCCTTGTACTTCGTATCGAGAAGCTTCAGCGTGGCCGCCGTGATTACGCGGTGGCACTGGAGGCAAGCCCGTTGGATGAGCTTCCGCAGCGAGGCCAGCTCGAGTCGGCGCCCAGAATCACCCGCAGAAGATCCTCAGCGCCCTCATCATGAGCATTAGGCGGCAAAGGCGACACCGTCGAAGGCGAGTTCCAAGAGACTAGCCTGTCTATCGAATCCCGTTGGGGATTTGAACCTGGGTAGCTAGCCCGGTCGATATATTGCTACCACGTTGCTACCAGAACACCCCGCATCAGGACGACCCAGGAAGACATCCAGCGAGTCCGGATCGCTTTGGTCTGATGGGCTTAGGTCTCCTCGGGTACCCTGAGTACGTGGTTCGGGGCAACTCTTAATCAGCGGGTCCAAGGTTCGAGTCCTTGACGGCCCACCAATGCAGTCACGGGGTTAGCGGGCATTCCACAAGGTGCCCGCTAACCCTGCTGACGCTACGCTGACGGTTCTCCGGGTCTCACACCAGCAGAGCCGGCCACGCCAGGCGCGCGCGAGCGCTACTCGGGCACGAGGCCACGGTAAACGTGGCGCCCCGTGGCGCCGTCGAAAGGAGAACAGTCGAAAGGAGGACATATGAACAGGCGAACGGCTGTCGGGGTTCTCGGAAGTCTCGCGCTCGGCACTGTCGCCGCGGCGTGGGGGCAACGCGCGCACGCGCAACCAGTGTGCACGCTGACGCCGGAGCAGATCGAAGGCCCGTTCTACCTGGACCAGGCTCGCATTCGCGAAGCCATCTCCGAGGACAAGCCCGGCGTGCCGCTACAGCTCATTCTCCGCGTGCTCGAGGCCTCCGCGTCCTGCGCGCCGATCCCAAAAGCCGCCGTGGACGTCTGGCAATGCGACGCGCTCGGCATCTACTCCGGCTACGAGGGCGCCGCTATCGCCCCGCGGCACGTCGAGCCCGTGGACGACAAGACGTTTCTGCGGGGCACGCAGCTCACGGACGCCGCCGGCGCCGTCCGGTTCCGAACGATCTATCCGGGCTGGTACTCGGGCCGCACCCCGCACGTGCACCTGAAGGTTCGCGTCGGCGCGAAGGCCGCCACCACCCAGCTCTATTTTCCCGACGAGGTCACGAACGCCGTCTACGCGCGCGCTCCGTACGATCGGCACCCGAACCGCGACACGACGAACGCCACGGATCGCTTCCTGGGCCCGATCGGCGACAAGTCCCTCCTGATGTGGACGATGGCGCGCGACGGGGACGGCTACGTCGCCACCGCCACCGTCGCGCTCCGGACCTCGTAGCTCAGGCGGTGCGGTTCTTGAAGTAGGACTCCTTCCTTCTTGAACGTGAAGACGTCCCAGCCCTTCACCTCGATCTCTTTCTGGTTCCACGTTCTGGTGCCATGGGCGATCCCGGCGTCGAGGCGGTCGACCCATACCGCTCCGGTTCCCGGGATCCAGCGCGCGTACCACTTGAGAGTGGTCGTGGCGTTCTTGTGGCCTAGCGGCGAAGAGCACCAGTCATTGCATGCAGACCGAGACCTTGTTCGGCGGCCTCGACGAGCTTGTGAAATGGGTTGCGCCCTCGTGGCTGCTGTCCGAGATTGATCTGGCCAACGAGTGCCATCCGAGGATGATCTTCGCGTCCTCGTCGCGGCGACGTGTCACGCACACGGAAACTATGTGTTCGGAGGTTGGCCAATGCCGAGTAAATTGCCATGGTGCACCTTCCCCAAGCGCGGGATCTATTCTGAGGTTCGCTTTGCCGTCCGCCGAGAGCGTGAAGGCAAAGCGATCGACGGGCAGCGCTAGGCTCAAGCCCCGAGCCTTGATATAACTTTCTTTGAGTGTCCAGTAATCGAAGAATCGGCGCTGCTGCTCAGCGTCCGGTAGCGCGCGCAAGGCCGCGATCTCCGTGGGCGCGAAAACATGATCGACGACCTCAAGAGGCGCTGGGCGGCCGAGGTGTTCGACATCGACTCCGACATCAAGATTTCGGGCGACGGCACAGACGACAAGCCCATCGGTGTGAGAGAGATTAAAATGGAGCGCTGGTTGATCGTGTACGATCTCTGGGCGGCCGTACTGCCCGACGATGAATCGCCAAGCAGCCGGCGCCAGCGGCTCGTACCGGGAAAGTACAGTACGGACGAGAACACGAGTTGCCAGATAAGTCTGTCGGTCCCGAGCGAAGCAGAAGCGCTCCAGCCGCTGAGCCTCTTCCGAAGTGATCATATGTCGAGCGACGTCGTAAACGTCGTCGCGGTTGAGCTCACTAGGGTGCGCGCACCAGAGATGAACTTCGTCGACAGGTAGTGAGGCATACCGCATTGTGGGATGGATGCTACGCGTGTTTTGGTGTGCTCGTCAACGTTGAACCCCGAGGGGCGTAGGTGACGCTGAATGAGGTCCGGGAAGCTTTCGAGCTGGGCAGGATCGAGGTCATCCCCCACCCTCGGCAAACTGGCTCCGGCAAGAGCCGAACGGTATCGGTTCAGGAGAGCGATGGAAGTCCTCCCGGTAGATTCGCATATCTGTCTCTTGTTTTGGTGTCAGAGGGCGAGTAAGGTCGCGCCGTGGCTGAAGAGCGCATCGCGGTTCTTGGCGCAGGGGGGCACGCG